>NZ_KV821537.1:537-17981 GCF_001815675.1 Neisseria sp. HMSC065D04 | reverse complement strand
CCGACTACCAAAAATCCCAACTCAACCTCGGCCATATCGTTGATTCAAACCGCAACAAACGCGGAGAGAACGGCGAAGGCTTTGAACTCAGAACCGACGGCTGGGGTGCCGTACGGGCGGGCAATGGTATATTAATCAGTGCAGACGGTAAGAGTCCATCTGATAAAGTATTAAATATGCATGAGGCTATAAGTGTTCTAGAGGAAATGTTAGGATTAGCTCAAAGCTTGGATGAAGCTGCGCAAAGTGCACAAAATGAATTGGCAGAAATTAAGATACAAAGGGAGCAACTGGAAAATAGCCTTAAAGAATTAAAACAAGCAGGGATTATCCAATCCGCTCCAAATGGTATTGCTAGTGCAACTTCGAAAAGCCAAATTCATACAGCAAAAGAGTTTATTAATTTGGTTAGTGGACAAGATACAGGCATAACTTCAGGAAAAAATTTTACTGTTCATGCTGCAGATAGTCTTAATCTGTTTGCCCAAAATAGTGGAATGAAAATACAAGCGAATAAAGGTAAAGTGGCTATTCAGGCGCAAAATGGTGAATTGCAGATTAATGCTCGAAAAAATTCAGCCTTAACCAGTACAGAAGGTGAAATTACGATTGCCTCAGATAAAGGAATTTTATTAGTTAGTCAGGGGGCTTACATTCGAATTAAAAATGGGGAAGTTGAAATTGGTGGTCCAAAAATGTTGCGTTTTAGAGCTCCATTTCATGTGACAGCCAATCATTCCGAGGACTATCCTCTGGTGATCCCTAATCCAGGCAATGACGAAATGTTTGTATTAAAAGATGAACGTACAGGTATGCCTATCCCTAATTTTGCTTATAAAATTACTATGGCAAACGGTAAAATTTATCGAGGTGTAACCAATGAAAAAGGGGAGGCATTCAGGGTATATTCAGGGAGTAAACTGGAGGAGATGGTTTTTGAATCTGACGATGAAGAATCTAGAGAAATTTAAATGATATAGGGATATTGGATATGGGATATTTGGTATTAATGTTTCAGGTGTTGTGGGAGGAGGTCGGCAGATACATTTTTTTTCTGGTTGTTAATGCCTACTGTATCATTAGAATGTATCAAAACCGTCATTGGAAATATTGTGCAGTTGTTTTCATTCTGCTCAATGGCTGGGTAATTTACGGATACTGGGTTGATATCATTAATTCGTATCTTTATTGGAATCAATAAGATAGTAAAAAGGCCGTCTGAATGAAACACAGGAAAACAAATTTACTGTTAGGCATGGTAGCAGCGGGCTATCTGAGTATTGTATTGGCAAACATAGGATTAAACAGAATGATTGAAGGCAACGGCAATCCCGAACAGGGAAAAGGCATGGTTTGGGGTGTTAAGATGGCGGAGGCTATATTGGTTAACGCCACACCGGAAAATTCTTCATATTTGACGTTAGACGTAGAAGCAGTAGATGTATCCAATAAGTACAGTTCTGATTTTTATTTGCAGAACGGAACAGTATTGCGAAACTTCTTTGGTAAGGGATCTATATGGGGCAGAGGAGGGTATTTGGGAAGAACGGCAGAGTTTGATTTACTTCCCGAAAGGTTGACTTTTACCTATTCCTCCCAGTTTGAAAATAAATTTTATCAGCTGGACGAAGCTCTTCCTACAGACAAGATACGTCCTATGATGGCAAAAAGTTACAGGGTATTCAATAATACAGTAGAGGATACAGAAATTCCGCGATATGAATCTCCTGATAATTTTGAATTGGCAGTTGCGCCTGGAGGATGGGTTACGTTGAACCTTACCGATGTCTTTATCCGCAAGGAATTGATGTCCTGGCAGGCAAAAGAAATCATGCCTTCTGTGGAAGAGGCTGCCAAACATCACTTCAATGAAATATGGTATTACAAAGTCGCAGGTTTTCACAATCAGGAAGAACGGAAAGAATATTTAGACAGAGTCCGTAAAGAATACCCCAATTTCTACCACTCTTATATTGATGGGCCCAAAAAGGTTAGTGCGGAGTGGTACAAACAGATGCAAACGAAATATCCATGGAATTTGGAAGTTGAAGTGGATGGGGGAGAATGGAACGGCGAATACTATATGGAATTCGCCAATACAGAGCGCTGGACAGCCATAGGTAAGGAGAGAATCGAAGAAGAGAAGAATACAATGAAGGCAATTCCGACTTACATCAAGATATGGTTGATCGAAAAGGAAACGGGTAAGCGGTGGGGTATTAGATTGCATCCATTTAAGACTGAAGAACAAGAGCAGAATGATTATAAAATTATATACGACGATATTCGGCTGAACAGGCTGTATAGAATATTTCAACAGGCGTTTCCTGGAAGGACTCGAGTGCATAATATTAGTACACCATCAATGAATCAGTTTGCTACTTTGAAATTGAAATTCAATGATTATTTTGAGTTGATAGAAGCATATATTCAAAAAGATGGACAAAAAATTGCATTGCCAGATGCTAAGCTCCATCAACGTTACGAAATCAACAATAATGCGTATTATTAAGGAAAGTATCATGAGTAAGGGAAAAGTAACCAACGACGGAAAGGTCATCCAAAGTAGTAACAAGGTACAAGGTGAAGGTAAAACCAACGGTAAAACAGGATCTCAACGTGAAGTTTATGTTGACAGCTTTACCATCAATGTATTTTTTGACGGTACAAAAAATAATCTATACAACATTGAGCATAGGAAGAAAAATCCTCAAATGTATAAGGGCAAAGAAACAGAGGGCGCATATGAAAGCTATTTCAATGACCATTCCAATGTGTCGTATCTGTACCAAGCAAGAGAACAAAAAGCTAATATAGGCTGGGCGTATATAGAAGGGATAGGTACAGGGGCGGATGATATCAATGCGTTAGAACGCCGCAACAGATATTTGAAAATGAAGGGTAAACCGTTAGAAGAAAAAAAATATAATACAGATTCGACGATGGGATTTGCTTACGGCACTGGTTCAACCGGTATAACAAGACGCGTACAACAATCCTTTGAGAAAATTCAGACTATGGTCAGTTCTGATTTAGGTAATAGGATTCCAACTATTTTGGTGCTGAATGTATTTGGCTTTAGCAGAGGTGCCGCAGCTGCTAGGCATTTTGTACATAAAGTAAAGACACAACCCAGATCATTTATCGGTTGGAATCTGACAAGGGAAAGAATTATTGTTAATTTTGTTGGCTTATTCGATACTGTATCGTCATACTCAGCAGTAGGTTCCGTTAAGCCAGAGCTCACAGGAGCATTTGATGATGACGTAAAGGACTTACATCTCAATTTTGAACGCGATTACGCAAGCAAAGTTTTTCATTTGACAGCTGCAGACGAGTATCGTTTATATTTCTCGTTGACGAACATAAACAGTGCCATACGTCATGGTTTTGGAATGGAGGTTGCCATTAGTGGCGCACATGCCGATGTGGGCGGAAGCTATGCTTCTGCAGTGCAGAAATCTTTTCCTGTAAGAGAAAATGTTCCAGGTATGAAAAATTGGTTTCAAAATCAAGGGTTCTTTAAAGAAAATGATATTGATTGGTTAAAAAGTAGAACCTACCAAACTGAGATGGGGGCAATCGAAACTCCAGAGACGATGACTGCAACACGGAAACACATAATACCCAACGATTATGCACGCGTTGCATTCAAGATTATGCGTTTGGTCGTAGAAACACACTGCAGTGACAAGGTTATTGCATTTAACAGGAATTCGATAAAATATAGAGAGGCTTCCCACTTTCCGGAAATCATCGAGCTACTTAACAAATTGCCTTACGATATACAGAAGGTATCCAAAAATACCTGGGGAAAAAGCTACAATTTTGAACTGAGTCAGTATTACTCACCGGAACAGGTACGGAAAATCCGTTACAAGTATATTCATTGGTCTGCAAAAGATGAACTTGGATATGAACTGAGAACAAAAAATGGATTGCCATTTAGAAAAATACACGAAGGTTGATGCCTCGTGTAGTGCTGAGCTATCCAAAATCATCTTCAGACAGTATTGATAGATAGAGAAAGGATATAGTATGAAATGGAATATTCCCGATATTCCTGAAGCAGAAGAGGTTTTCAGACCTATATATAAATGGTATTGTTTGGTAGCTTTAACAATGTTATATATTCTAGTAGCCATATTGTTATGGTTTACAGAAGATTCTACATTGATACAGAAAGCCTTATATTTGTGCCTACCTTTGCTAATTGTTGGTATTTTCTTTCTTTCTATAAGAATACATAAACAATATCAAAAAGAAGCATGGGCAGAAGAAAAAAAGCATATTGAATCTAGATGGAAACAATGGGCAAATAAAAAAATTGCATTATTGAGGAATGGAATTTATTTACCACAAGAAATTTCAATAGATGGAATACTGAATGATACTGGGGAAACATTTCATAATGAGGTGTTTTACTTACCTGAAGATACTTTTAAGCGGGCAATATGGGAATGTTTAGAGTCATTGGATGAACTGTTACAGGGAACTTTGCTAACCAATATTCGGTTTTATATTGATAGTGATAATTATCAATATAAGAAGGATTGTTTTGATTGTTTAGAAAAAACAGCTAACTTATTTCAAAACATCATCAAAAATGATCTTTTGTGGGTTCAAGAAAATAATGGCAATATTATTGATGGCTGGATGGAAGATATGGCAGATGGCTTGCATGTGCTTATTTCACCTGCCATTAATAATTCTTCGAATGCAGAAGGTCATTTTACTGAGAATATTATATGGTTTATCTTTTCAAATGAAAAATCGGTTGAGGACAAAAAAATCCATATCAAAAATTATATTAGTAGAGGGCTTAACATTGATTCTACCAATAAGGCAGAAGTATCTTCAAATCTAGAAAAATTTCTTCGTTATAGCGATGTTGAAAATCGTACTATACAATATTGGATTGATAGCTATAGTTTTTTGACTTTAGAAAAATACGAACTATTACCTTATTTGTTTTCGTTGAAAACAAAAAATATAAAAAAATCGGTAGAGAAGTATTTGGGGAGTTCGCCCCTAAATATGAATTGGCTTTTAATTGCCTTGACGACCAAAAATTTACATTCCAAAAATGATATAGTTATCGTTATCTATGCAAATAACTCTGAACATGAAATAAATTTAAATATAATTTCTACATAAATATATTAGTCAACATATCAACTATGCGTTGATTTTGCTGAGTAATTATATTTTGTGGTTAGTTAGTTCAGTAAGTATAGGTTGAGTTAAAAAACTAATATGTACCAAGGTCGTCTGAAATTTATACATTTCAGACGACCTTTTCAGTTAAAAATAGTAAACCGCCTCGAAACGCGGTAAAATACGCTCCGTTTCCAACACGACGCCTGAATCAGCAGGCTTTTATTATGGACCTTCCCAGTTCGTTTTTACTGAACTTCCCTTCCGGTTTATCCCGAAATACACGATAACCATCCCGCCGAAATGCCCTCCCGCATCCGACGGGCGGAGCATTTATGAGCATCGAACAAACCCCTCCGAACCTTGAAAACGACGGTATCGAAAGCGACGTAGAGCGCGTTTCCGCCGATTTCGACCGTATCCACGCGCTGTGCGAAATCCTCTCGCCCGCCTTTCCGCAAATTGAGGAAGGCGTGCCGATTGAAGACGAGGCGTTGCGCGAGAAATTTACCGAGCTGACCGTCCTTTTGAACGAGCTGCACCCTGCCGACGTGGCGGCGGTGTTGGAATCGTTGCCGCCGCGCGAGCGTAATATCGTCTGGCTTCTGGTTACGCCTGAAGACGACGGCGAAGTGTTGCTGGAAGTCTCCGACGCGGTGCGCGAAACGCTGATCGAGTCGATGGACAAAGACGAGCTGTTGGCGGCAGTCGATGACTTGGACGCGGACGAACTGGCGGAGCTGGCGGGCGATTTGCCGCACCAAGTGGTCTATGAAGCCTTGCAGACGCGCGACGAGGAAGAGCGCGCCCAAGTCAAGGCGGCGATGTCGTATGAAGACAACCAAGTCGGCGCGATTATGGACTTCGAGTTAGTCAGCATCCGCGCCGACGTTACTTGTGAAGTGGTGCTGCGTTACCTGCGCCGTTTCGAGAGCCTGCCCGATCATACCGATAAGATTTTTGTGGTCGATGAAAACGACATCCTGCAAGGCGTGTTGCCCATCCGCAAACTTTTGGTCGCTGATCCCGAAGATTTGGTGGCGGACGTGATGGCAACCGAAGTCGTGCGCTTCCGTCCCGAAGACGACGTGGAAGAGGCGGCGCAGGCGTTCGAACGTTATGACTTGGTCACCGCGCCCGTGGTCGATGAAAACAAAAAGCTCATCGGCAGGATTACCATTGACGAGATGGTGGACGTTATCCGCGAAGAATCGGAAGCGGATATGTTGAACATGGCGGGTTTGCAGGAAGAGGAAGATTTGTTTGCACCCGTCTGGGATTCGGTGAAAAACCGCTGGATGTGGCTTGCCGTCAACCTCTGCACCGCCTTTCTCGCCAGCCGCGTTATCGGCGCGTTTGAAGGCAGTATCGAGAAAATCGTCGCCCTCGCCGCGCTGATGCCCATCGTTGCCGGCATCGGCGGCAATTCCGGCAACCAAACCATCACCATGATTGTCCGCGCGATGGCGATGGGGCAGTTGACGGGAATGCAGGCGGGACGTTTGTTGAAAAAAGAAGTCGGCGTCGCTCTGGTCAACGGCATCATCTGGGGAACGGTCATGGGCGTGGTGTCATGGCTGCTGTACGGCAGCATCGGCATCGGCTTGGTGATGGTCGCCGCAATGACGCTGAACCTCTTGCTTGCCGCTTCGGTCGGCGTACTCATCCCAGTCATCATGGATAAATTCGGACGCGACCCCGCCTTGGGCAGCTCGGTGCTGATTACGGCGGTAACGGATTCCGGCGGTTTTCTGATTTTCTTGGGGCTGGCAACGATGTTTTTGCTGTGAGGTCGTCTGAAAAGCGGACGGGAAAGATAAAAGGTCGTCTGAAACCATGTGATTACGGGTTTCATACGACCTTTTTAACTTTTATGGTGGATGAGCGTGAATTGAAAATAAACAAAAAACTTCCCCATTAATACAAAAAACTTCCTTGACAGGTAAATTCGGCGGGGTGGCGGGTAGAGCACTGCGATACCTGCCGCGGATCGTAGCGTGGGCTTTGCCCATGAAATCGATGGCTTGGTTTCCGAGTCGGGCGATAAATAGTATTGTTTTTTTCGTGGGCGAAGCCCACGCCACGGCTGGCTGGGACAAGGTCGTCTGAAATCGTGGAGTAACGTGAGTCTAAGAGGAGCAAAGAACTTTCTCACTGAATACCACAAAAAACTTCCTTGACAGGTAAATTCAACGGGCGACGGGTAGGGTGCGGCAATACCTGCCGCGGATCGTAGCGTGGGCTTTGCCCACGGGATTGATAGCTTGGTTTCCGAGTCGGGAGATATATGGCGTTTTTTTCGTGGGCGGAGCCCACGCTACGGCTGGGGCGAGGTCGTCTGAAATCATAGGGTTACGATTTTCAGACGACCTTTATATTTAAAATTACATATGACTACATTTTTAAATATTATAGTTTTAAATTTTAAATCATGATGTTATTTTAGTTCTGGTCGTCTGAAAAGGGAGTAAGTGGAAAATCGGGTAGTTTGGGCGGTGTGGATACCTATTTTCTTGTTTGAATAAAAATTCCTGATAAATGAATTAATTATATTTGTTTTTGAGATGGATTGTTTAAAAACGTTCTGATTGGTTGATAGCGATGTAGGCTTTTTCAGATAAGGATTTGGGGTGTTTTTAGGCGGGATTTTGGGTTTTGTTTCTGAAGTATTGTTCATTAATGATTGAATTTTTTAAAAATATTTTAGAAAAAGTGTTTGACAGCCTGAAAATTATTTTTTAAATTTGTCCATACTTATAAAAACTACATAGCACTACAAAGGAACCCTATCATGAATCTGTACCAAACCTCTCCGTCTTGTTATAGATCGTCTTCTATCTCTACCGCATCCGTCGTCGTCTGCTTTTGGGCAGTCGCGGCGGTCTGACGGCTCTTTGCCCGAATCGGGGTTTCCGCATTTCTGCGGACGGTTTGGGTTTTGAAAATTCTGTCTTTCCAGCTTTATTTCCTTTCCGAATTTAAAAATTATTAAAAATTTCATATACCCCCGCTTCAGCCGAATTGTTTGTATTGAATTTGTTAACTAATTGTTTTTATTGATTTTGATTTTTTAGATGACCTGATGGGTTTGGGTTTTGAAAGGTCGTCTGAAAACGGTTTTGAAACCATTGTTTCTTTTTGAACGGTTCGTTTCAGGTTTTGCGGAAACCGGACCGCTGAGTCGATACTGAAAAAAATCTAATCTACAAAGGAGAAATATCATGAGCCAACTTTCTGCCGGCACCCGTTTCCGCCAAGCTGTGAAGGAGTCGAATCCCCTTGCCGTGGTCGGCTGTGTGAACGCTTATTTTGCGCGGCTGGCGACGCAGAGCGGGTTTAAGGCGGTGTATCTGTCGGGCGGCGGCGTGGCGGCCTGTTCGTGCGGGATTCCGGATTTGGGCATCACCACGATGGAAGATGTGCTGATTGATGCGCGGCGGATTACGGACAATGTGGATACGCCTTTGCTGGTGGACATTGATGTCGGCTGGGGTGGGGCGTTCAATATCGCGCGCACGATTCGCAACTTCGAGCGTGCGGGCGTGGCGGCGGTGCATATCGAAGATCAGGTGGCGCAGAAGCGTTGCGGCCATCGTCCGAACAAAGCCATTGTTTCTAAAGATGAAATGGTTGACCGCATTAAAGCCGCCGTGGATGCGCGCGTGGATGAGAATTTTGTGATTATGGCGCGGACGGACGCGCTGGCGGTGGAAGGTTTGGATGCCGCCATCGAGCGTGCACAGGCTTGCGTGGAAGCGGGCGCGGACATGATTTTCCCCGAAGCGATGACGGATTTGGCGATGTACCGGCAATTTGCGGATGCGGTAAAAGTACCCGTGTTGGCAAACATTACCGAATTCGGCGCGACGCCGCTTTATACGCAGCGCGAGCTGGCGGACAACGGCGTGTCGCTGGTGCTGTATCCGCTCTCGTCGTTCCGCGCTGCGAGCAAGGCCGCGCTGAATGTTTATGAGGCGATTATGCGCGACGGCACGCAGGCGGCGGTGGTCGATACCATGCAGACCCGCGCCGAGCTTTACGAGCATTTGAATTATCACGACTTCGAGCAGAAGCTGGATAAATTGTTTCAGAAGTAAAAACCGTTTTCAGACGACCCCCAACCTTGAATAGGTCGTCTGAAAACCCAAAACCCATAAAAACACAAAGGAGAAATACCATGACTGCAACCCCCGAAACCCCGACCTTCAAACCGAAAAAATCCGTTGCCCTCTCCGGCGTGGCGGCGGGCAATACTGCGCTGTGTACCGTCGGCCGCACCGGCAACGATTTGAGCTACCGCGGTTACGACATCCTTGATTTGGCGCAGAAATGCGAGTTTGAAGAAGTCGCCTACCTGTTGATTCACGGCCACCTGCCCAACAAATTTGAACTCGCCGCCTACAAAGCCAAGCTCAAATCCATGCGCGGCCTGCCTATCCGCGTGATTAAAGTGTTGGAAAGCCTGCCTGCGCACACGCATCCGATGGACGTCATGCGTACCGGCGTGTCCATGCTCGGCTGCGTTCATCCCGAACGCGAAAGCCACCCCGAAAGCGAAGCGCGCGACATTGCGGACAAACTCATCGCCAGCCTCGGCAGCATCCTGCTCTACTGGTATCAATATTCGCACAACGGCAAACGCATCGACGTCGAAAGCAAAGAAGACACCATCGGCGGCCACTTCCTGCACCTGTTGCACGGCAAACGCCCGACCGAATCGCAGATTAAAGCCATGCACGTTTCGCTGATTCTGTATGCGGAACACGAGTTCAACGCCTCCACCTTCACCGCCCGCGTGATTGCCGGTACGGGGTCGGACATGTATTCCTGCATCACCGGCGCCATCGGTGCGCTCAAAGGTCCGAAACACGGCGGCGCGAACGAAGTCGCCTACGACATCCAAAAACGCTACCGCAACGCCGACGAAGCCGAAGCCGACATCCGCGAACGCATCGCCCGCAAAGAAATCGTTATCGGGTTCGGCCATCCGGTTTACACCATTTCCGACCCGCGCAACGTCGTGATTAAAGAAGTGGCGCGCGGTTTGAGTCGGGAAGCGGGCGACATGCGCCTCTTCGACATCGCTGAACGCTTGGAGAGCGTGATGTGGGAAGAGAAAAAAATGTTCCCGAACTTGGACTGGTTCTCCGCCGTGTCCTACCAAAAACTCGGCGTACCGACCGCCATGTTCACGCCGCTGTTCGTGATTTCGCGCTCCACCGGCTGGGCGGCACACGTCCTCGAACAGCGCAAAGACGGCAAAATCATCCGTCCGAGCGCGAACTACACCGGCCCTGAAGACTTGGCGTTTGTGGAGATTGAAGAACGCTGAGACGGACCACAACCGTAGGAGGCGCCAATCGGATTTCAGACGACGTGTAGCGTGGGCTTTGCCCGCGGAAAACCGAACCCCCCCCTACGGTTCCGCTTTTCAGACGGCCTGTTGAAATATGCGAGAGAGAGAGAAGGTCGTCTGAAAAACCAGCCGCAACGTCTGCCGTCATTCCCGCCCCCGCCTAAGCGAGGACAGGCCGCAGCGGGAATGACGGAGGCAGCGCGGCAACTTTCTGAAATAAAGGCGTTTGATTATCAAGAGGTAAATAAAGATTTTGGAGGGATTTTCTTTTCGAAAAACAATAATGTAACTATGTGGAAAGTATTATGGAGTAAATATGAAGCTGCCTGATTTACTGATGGGAATATTTTTGGCAGTTTCTGCAGCCCTTCTGAATGCAACTATCGGTATATTCAGTAAGGTATTAATGGAGCAGGGCTTGTCTGTTCAGCATATTGCATTTTTGAAAACTTTGACAGGTTTTGTGTTTATCAGCATTTTGCTTTGCCGTACCGGTTTTACCAGACAGATTGCGGATATTTCAAAAAAGAAAGAGGCAATCTTGCCGTTGCTGTTAAAAGTAGCAATTTGTGCTTTTTTCGGAATTTACACTTTGTTTTTCTTTGAAACCACCGCTTATCAATACGGTAATGCTGCGAATGTAGTAGTTGTATTAATGGCATCGGCTGCTGTATCTGCCTTGATATTGGACAGCATACTATTAGACGAACGTATTTATATTTCTTCAGTCGTCGGTGTGGGTTTGGCAGTATCGGGGATCGCGGTGATTTCTTGGACTGGAGAAGGAAATTTAGGGTTGATTCTGAATGCCGCACTGGCGGGCTCGGGTTACGGTTGTTTTTCCGTTTTGATTAAAAAATTCGGCTTAAACGGCGGTATTTATTTGACACGGATCTTGATGTTTTTTGGAAGTATTTTTTTGTTTATCCCTTCATTGGAAGGTATTGAGGATATACATTGGCAATGGTCTTTGATTCCGCCACTCTTGGCACTGTCTTTATTGCCGACGATTTTAGGATTTTATTGTACAACTAAAGCATTGGATTATTTGAGTGCCGCGAAGGTGCAGGTAACTGAATTGGCCGAGCCATTATTTGCCGCCGTACTGGCTTGGATGTTTTTGAATGAAATACCGGAAGGACGCTTCTTTGTCGGCGCTATTCTGATTATTGCCGGTATTGTGTCTATCAATGGATTGTATAGACCATTGTTGAAGCGAGTTGAATAGTTTTTATTTCCCAAGATTTCAGACGACCCCTTCAAAAACGTCGTCTGAAACCCCAAACCACAAGAAAAATAGATCCACAGGAGAACTGAACATGGCTGCCAACCAACGTTACCGCAAACCGCTGCCCGGTACGGATTTGGAATACTACGACGCGCGCGCGGCGTGTGAGGACATTCAAGCCGGCTCTTACGACAAGCTGCCTTACACCAGCCGCATTTTGGCGGAGAACTTGGTCAACCGCGCGGACAAAGTCGATTTGCCGACGCTGCAAAGCTGGCTGGGCCAGTTGATAGAAGGCAAGCAGGAAATCGATTTTCCGTGGTATCCCGCGCGGGTGGTGTGCCATGATATTCTGGGGCAGACCGCGCTGGTGGATTTGGCGGGTTTGCGCGATGCGATCGCAGAGAAGGGCGGCGATCCTGCCAAAGTGAATCCGGTGGTGCAGACGCAGCTTATCGTCGACCACTCGCTGGCGGTGGAATGCGGCGGCTACGACCCCGATGCGTTCCGCAAAAACCGTGAAATCGAAGACCGGCGCAACGAAGACCGTTTCCACTTTATCAACTGGACGAAAACCGCTTTTGAAAATGTGGACGTGATTCCGGCGGGCAACGGCATCATGCACCAAATCAATCTGGAAAAAATGTCGCCCGTCGTCCAAGTCAAAAACGGCGTGGCGTTTCCCGATACCTGCGTCGGCACGGATTCGCACACACCGCACGTTGACGCGCTGGGCGTGATTTCCGTGGGCGTAGGCGGTTTGGAAGCGGAAACCGTGATGTTGGGGCGCGCGTCCATGATGCGCCTGCCCGATATTGTCGGCGTGGAGCTGACGGGCAAACGGCAGGCGGGGATTACGGCGACGGATATTGTGTTGGCGCTGACCGAGTTTCTGCGTAAAGAGCGCGTGGTTGGGGCGTTTGTCGAATTTTTCGGCGAGGGCGCAAGAAGCCTGTCCATCGGCGACCGCGCGACCATTTCCAACATGACGCCGGAGTTCGGCGCGACTGCCGCTATGTTCGCCATCGACGAGCAAACCATTGGTTATTTGAAACTGACCGGACGCGACGACGCGCAGGTGAAATTGGTGGAAACCTACGCCAAAACCGCCGGACTGTGGGCGGACGACCTGAAAACCGCCGTTTATCCGCGCGTGTTGAAGTTTGATTTGAGCAGCGTAACGCGCAACATGGCAGGCCCGAGCAACCCGCACGCGCGTTTTGCCACCGTCGATTTGGCAGCGAAAGGGCTGGCGAAGCCCTACGAAGAGCCTTCAGACGGCCTCATGCCCGACGGCGCGGTCATCATCGCCGCGATTACCAGTTGCACCAACACCTCCAACCCGCGCAACGTCGTTGCCGCCGCACTCTTGGCGCGCAACGCCAACCGTTTCGGGCTGAAACGCAAACCGTGGGTCAAAACCTCGTTCGCCCCCGGCTCGAAAGTGGCGGAAATCTATTTGAAAGAAGCAGGCCTGCTGCCCGAAATGGAAAAACTCGGCTTCGGCATCGTCGCCTTCGCCTGCACCACCTGCAACGGCATGAGCGGCGCGCTCGACCCGAAAATCCAGCAGGAAATCATAGACCGCGATTTGTACGCCACCGCCGTACTGTCGGGCAACCGCAACTTCGACGGCCGCATCCACCCGTATGCGAAACAGGCGTTTTTAGCCAGCCCGCCGCTGGTGGTGGCCTACGCCGTCGCAGGCAGCATCCGTTTCGATATTGAAAACGACGTACTCGGCGTTTCAGACGACGGCAAGGAAATCCGCCTGAAAGACATCTGGCCGACCGACGAAGAAATCGATGCCGTCGTTGCCGAATATGTGAAACCGCAGCAGTTCCGCGACGTGTATGTACCGATGTTCGACACCGGCAAAGCGCAGAAAGCCCCGAGTCCGCTGTACGACTGGCGTCCGATGTCCACATACATCCGCCGTCCGCCCTATTGGGAAGGCGCGCTGGCGGGCGAACGCAGCCTGACGGGAATGCGCCCCCTGGCGATTCTGCCCGACAACATCACCACCGACCACATTTCGCCGTCCAACGCGATTCTGGCGGCGAGTGCGGCGGGCGAATATCTGGCGAAAATGGGTTTGCCCGAAGAAGACTTTAATTCCTACGCCACCCACCGCGGCGACCACCTCACCGCCCAACGCGCCACCTTCGCCAATCCCAAATTGTTTAACGAAATGGTAAAAAACGAAGACGGCAGCGTGCGCCAAGGCTCGCTCGCCCGCGTCGAACCCGAAGGCGAAACCATGCGCATGTGGGAAGCCATCGAAACCTATATGAACCGCAAACAGCCGCTCATCATCATCGCCGGCGCGGACTACGGACAAGGCTCCAGCCGCGACTGGGCGGCGAAAGGCGTGCGGCTGGCGGGCGTGGAAGCCATCGCCACCGAAGGCTTCGAGCGCATCCACCGCACCAACCTCATCGGTATGGGCGTCTTGCCGCTGCAATTCAAACCCGGCACCAACCGCCACACCCTGCAACTGGACGGCACAGAAACCTACGACGTAGTCGGCGAACGCAAACCGCGCGGCGACCTGACCCTCGTTATCCACCGCAAAAACGGCGAGACCGTCGAAGTCCCCGTTACCTGCCGCCTCGATACCGCAGAGGAAGTGCTGGTGTACGAAGCCGGCGGCGTGCTGCAACGGTTTGCACAGGATTTTTTGGAAGGGAACGCGGCGTAGAGGTCGTCTGAAAAGTAGACGTAGCGTGGGTCGGGTTCAACATTTTGCTCATTCACGTAATTCCCGATATGGCAGGCATCTATTGTAAATCGTCATTCCCGCGCAGGCGGGAATCCAGAACGTGGAATTGAGGAAACCTTTTTATCCGATGAGTTTCTGTGCGGATAAGTCTGGATTCCCGCCTGCGCGGGAATGACGGAGTTTAATAATCTGCTGTATCACAACACAGCAGCCATAGATTGGGGCGAACCCCGACATTTTGCGGAAGCAAACGGCTTTGTCGGAGTGGCAGCCTAATGTACTTCTGGAAAGTGGGTGTAGCGTGGGCTTTGCCCACGAAATAAAGGCTAAATTGATACGGTAAAAAAAATCGTGGGCAGAGCCCACGCTACATAAGGAGAACCCAAAAATGCCGCAAATCAAAATCCCCGCCGTTTACTACCGCGGCGGTACATCAAAAGGCGTGTTTTTCAAACGCTCCGACCTGCCCGAAGCGGCGCGGGAAGCGGGCAGCGCGCGCGACAAAATCCTGTTGCGCGTACTCGGCAGCCCCGACCCCTACGGCAAGCAGATAGACGGTTTGGGCAACGCCAGCTCGTCCACCAGCAAGTCGGTGATTTTGGACAAGTCCGAACGCGCCGACCACGACGTCGATTACCTCTTCGGGCAAGTTTCCATCGACAAGCCTTTCGTCGATTGGAGCGGAAACTGCGGCAACCTTACCGCCGCCGTGGGCGCGTTCGCCATCGAACAGGGTTTGGTCGACAAAGGCAAAATCCCTTCAGACGGCATCTGCACGGTCAAAATCTGGCAGAAAAACATCGGTAAAACCATCATCGCCCATGTTCCGATGCAAAACGGCGCAGTCTTGGAAACGGGCGATTTCGAGCTGGACGGTGTTACCTTTCCCGCCGCCGAAGTGCAAATCGAATTTCTCGACCCCGCAGACGGCGAAGGCAGTATGTTTCCGACCGGCAATCTGGTGGACGAGTTGGATGTTCCGGACATAGGTCGTCTGAAAGCCACGCTCATCAACGCGGGCATTCCGACCGTTTTCCTGAACGCCGCCGACTTGGGCTACACGGGCAAAGAGTTGCAGGACGACATCAACAACGATGCCGCCGCGCTGGAAAAATTCGAGAAAATCCGCGCTTACGGTGCGCTAAAAATGGGCCTGATTAACGACGTGTCCGAAGCCGCAGCCCGCGCGCACACGCCGAAAGTCGCCTTCGTCGCGCCCGCCGCCGATTACACCGCCTCCAGCGGCAAAACCGTGAACGCCGCCGACATCGATTTGCTGGTACGCGCCCTGAGCATGGGCAAACTGCACCATGCCATGATGGGCACCGCCTCGGTCGCCATCGCTGCTGCTGCTGCCGTACCCGGTACGCTGGTCAACCTCGCCGCAGGCGGCGGAACGCGCAACGAAGTGCGCTTCGGCCATCCTTCCGGCACATTGCGCGTCGGCGCGGCGGCAGAATGTTCGGACGGCATCTGGGCAGTGAAAAAAGCCGTCATGAGCCGCAGCGCGCGCGTGATTATGGAAGGGCGGGTCAGGGTGCCTGAGGATTGTTTTTAAATCGACGTAGCGTGGGTTTACCCGCAAAACCCAAAGAGGTCGTCTGAAACACACCCCGCCCAACGCCCATCCTTTTTCAGACGACCCCACCAAAAAAACAACCACAAAATACAAGGAGAAACATCATGTCCGACCAACTCATCCTCGTCCTGAACTGCGGCAGTTCCTCGCTCAAAGGCGCCGTTATCGACCGCAAAAGCGGCAGCGTCGTCCTAAGCTGCCTCGGCGAACGTTTGGGTACGCCCGAAGCCGTCATCACCTTCAACAAAGACGGCAACAAACGCCAAGCTCCCCTGACCGGCCGCAACTGCCACGCCGGTGCAGTGGGTATGTTGTTGAACGAACTGGAAAAACACGGCCTGCACGACCGCATCAAAGCCATCGGCCACCGCATCGCCCACGGCGGCGAAAAATATCACGAGTCCGTCCTCATCGACCAAGACGTCCTCGACGAACTGAAAGCCTGCATCCCGCTCGCCCCGCTGCACAACCCCGCCAACATCAGCGGCATCCTCGCCGCGCAGGAACACTTCCCCGGCCTGCCTAACGTCGGCGTGATGGACACCTCGTTCCACCAAACCATGCCCGAACGCGCCTACACCTACGCCGTGCCGCGCGAATTGCGCAAAAAATACGCCTTCCGCCGCTACGGCTTCCACGGCACCAGCATGCGCTACGTCGCCCCCGAAGCCGCGCGGATTCTGGGCAAACCGCTGGAAGACCTGCGCATGATCGTCGCCCACCTCGGCAACGGCGCGTCCATCACCGCCATCCGAAACGGCAAATCCGTCGATACCAGCATGGGCTTCACCCCCATCGAAGGCCTCGTCATGGGCACCCGCTGTGGCGACATCGACCCCGGCGTGTACAGCTACCTGACCGCCCATGCCGGCATGAACATCGAGCAAGTCGATGAAATGCTGAACAAAAAATCAGGATTGCTCGGCATCTCCGAACTCTCCAACGACTGCCGCGCCCTCGAAATCGCCGCCGACGAAGGCCACGAAGGCGCACGCCTCGCCCTCGAAGTCATGACCTACCGCCTCGCCAAATACATCGCCTCGATGTCGGTCGCCTGCGGCGGCATAGACGCCCTCGTCTTCACCGGCGGCATCGGCGAAAACTCCCGCAACATCCGCGCCAAAACCGTCGCCTACCTCGACTATTTGGGTCTGCACATCGACACCAAAGCCAATATGGAAAAACGCTACGGCAACTCAGGCATCATCAGCCCGACAGGTTCCACGCCCGCCGTTTTGGTCGTGCCGACCAACGAAGAACTGATGATCGCCCTCGACACCGCCGCACTGGCAGGCTTTTTTCAAGAAGCAGGCTAGGGTTTGAGGCAGAGCGTTTTTGAAAGAGAAAAGAGGTCGTCTGAAAGATGGGTTTCAGACGACCTCTTTGCCGTATCAGCAATCCT
>NZ_KV821537.1:0-437 GCF_001815675.1 Neisseria sp. HMSC065D04 | reverse complement strand
GAGCCACCCTCTCCCCAGCCCTCTCCCGCCGGACAGGAGAGGGGGCAGGTTGCAGGGTGTGACATAAATTTCTATCCAACTACTGTTATTCCCATTCTGCTTGCGTGAGGGCAGGCTACGGTGGGAATCTATTTTTCGATAATAGAAATCTCGCAACAAAAATCTTAAAAATCATCCGAACAAATCTAATCCCAAAAATGGATTCCCGCCTGCGCGGGAATGACGGCGGAGAAGTGTTCGGCGTGGTCTGATGATGAACGAGGTCGTCTGAAATTCATAAATCCCAGTTTTCAGACGACCTCTTTGCCGTATCAGCAATCCTGTCCCTTCCCCCCGTCCGGCGGGGGAAGGCTAGGATGGGGGTGGTTTTACAGGTTTAGGTAAATAAAACTCGTGCAGTCCATAGAGCCACCCTCTCCCCAGCCCTCTCCCGCCGG
>NZ_KV821536.1:49929-51441 GCF_001815675.1 Neisseria sp. HMSC065D04 | reverse complement strand
GTTTTTAAGGAAGTTTTCAGACGGCCTGTGCAAAATAAAAACGTAAAAGGTCGTCTGAAAAAAGATTGTTTTGCCGCAACATTTAATTCAATCAGCAACCCCATCCCCTCTCCCGTGGGAGAGGGCTAGGGAGAGGGCAGCAAGGCTTGCACAAACAGCAACCCGACAACAAAAATGAACCCGCCCGAAAAACTATTGACCGCCGACAACCCCGCCCTGCGCCAACGCGCCAAAGCCATGCGTAAAGAAATGAGCGAGGCGGAAGCAAAATTGTGGCAGCACCTGCGGGCAGGCCGCCTGAACGGCTATAAATTCCGCCGCCAGCAGCCGATGGGGAATTATATTGTTGATTTCATGTGCGTAACGCCCAAGCTGATTATTGAAGCAGACGGCGGGCAGCACGCGGAACAAGCCGCATACGACCACGCGCGGACGGCATATCTGAACAGCCTGGGCTTTACCGTGCTGCGTTTTTGGAATCACGAAATTTTGCAGCAGACAAACGATGTGCTGGCAGAAATCCTGCGCGTGTTGCAGGAATTGGAAAAGCAGTCTGCACGGTAGCAGATGGCTGATTTTGATTAAATTATTAAAAATTATAAGGTGCAGGCTGCCTGAATTGAGCATTTATAAAGGTCGTCTGAAAAGTAAAAAGCAGCCTGCACAACCTGTTTTCCTTGCAGAACCCTTCATCCCAACAGCCGCCCCGTCCTCTCTCCCGTGGGAGAGAGTTAGAGAGAGGGCAACAAGCCGCAAGGCTTGTATTTGGGAGATTTAGGTGTTGGGAAAGGTTGCCGAAATTCGGGGAATGCCCTCTCCCCAACCCTCCCCCACGGGGGAGGGAGCGGGTTACAGCAGGCTTTACGGTTGCAGGCGGTTTGAAAAGCAACTTGGATTTACAACCGTTGATGCAGGTCGTCTGAAAAACAAAAAGCAGCCCGCACAACCTATTTTCCTTGTAGAACCCTTAATCCCAACAGTCACCCGTCCTCTCTCCCCGTGGGAGAGAGCTAGAGAGAGGGCAACAAGCCGCAAGGCTTGTATTTTAGGAGACTAAGGGATTTGGGAAAGGTTGCTGCAACTTGGAGAATGCCCTATCCCCAGCCCTCCCCCACAGGGGAGGGAGCGGGTTGCAGCAGAT
Organism: Neisseria sp. HMSC065D04; assembly: GCF_001815675.1. Lineage (NCBI taxonomy): Bacteria > Pseudomonadati > Pseudomonadota > Betaproteobacteria > Neisseriales > Neisseriaceae > Neisseria > Neisseria sp. HMSC065D04. The sequence continues at coordinate 50,300 of NZ_KV821536.1, read as the reverse complement.
TCAGGCGTTGCAGGTCGTCTGAAAAAGAATGCCCGAAACATCAACGGCAGGAATTTTTCAGGTAGCCTTTATCGCAAGGCAGATGGAACAAACGCCGCGAGATTTTTTCAGACGACCTTTGAACCCATCGGTAGGGTGTGTACCGCAAGGCACGCACGCGGTGGGTTGGAGTTACAGGGAAAATGGGGAGCGCGTGCGTACCACACACGCCCCACATGCGTGGCGACAGCTTGCTTGGATTTACCGTTGATTGTAGGTCGTCTGAAAAATAAAAAGCAGCCTGCACAACCTGTTTTCCTTACAGAATCCTTAATCCCAACAGCCGCCCGTCCTCTCTCCCGTGGGAGAGAGCTAGAGAGAGGGCAACAAGC
>NZ_KV821536.1:49554-49829 GCF_001815675.1 Neisseria sp. HMSC065D04 | reverse complement strand
TCGTCTGAAAAACAAAAAGCAGCCCGCACAACCTGTTTTCCTTGCAGAACCTTTAACCCCAACAGCTACCCCGTCCTCTCTCCCCGTGGGAGAGAGTTAGAGAGAGGGCAACAAGCCGCAAGGCTTGTATGGGCAGTTAGGGTGTTGGGAAAGGTTGCGGAAATTTGGAGAATGCTCTCTCCCCAACCCTCCCCCACCAGGGGAGGGAGAAGGTTGCAGCAGATTTTGCGGTTGCAGGCAATTTGAGAAGCAGCTTGGGTTTACAGCCGTTGATT
>NZ_KV821536.1:30404-49454 GCF_001815675.1 Neisseria sp. HMSC065D04 | reverse complement strand
AGCTAGAGAGAGGGCAACAAGCCGCAAGGCTTGTGTTTGGGCGGTTAGGGCGTTGGGAAAGATTGCTGCAATTCGGGAGATGCCCTCTCCCCAGCCCTCCCCCACAGGGGAGGGGGCGGATTGCAGCAGGTTTTGCGGTTGCAGGCAGTTTGAGAAGCAGCTTGGGTTTACAGCCGTTGATTTCAGGTCTCTGAAAAGTAAAAAGCAGCCTACACAACCGGTTTCCTTGCAGAATTCTTAACCCCAATAGCCGCCCCGTCCTCTCTCCTGTGGGAGAGAGCTAGAGAGAGGGCAACAAGCCGCAAGGCTTGTATTTGGGCGGTTAGGGTGTTGGGAAAGATTGCCGCGATTTGGGAGAATGCCCTCTCCCCAGCCCTCCCCCACGGGGGAGGGAGCAGGTTGCAGCGAATTTAAGCGTTGCAGGCCGTCTGAAAAAAGAATGCCCGAAATATCAACAGCAGGAATTTTTCAGGTAGCCTTTATCGCAAGGCAGATGGAACAAACGCCGCGAGCATTTTTTCAGACGACCTTTGAACCCATCGGTAAGGTGTGTGCCGCAAGGCACGCACGCGGTGGGTTGGGGTTGCAGGGAAAATGGAGAACGCGTGCGTGCGTACCGCACACACACACTCTACATGTGGGCTACGGCTTACTCAAACTAACCTACGCTTGATCAATCCACATTAACCATTTAGAAATTTATGTCTATCACTACAAATGAAATTAATCAAATTACTGAATCCAGAAAAACAATTGCAGCATTCCTAATTGGATTGTCTGTGGGTGGTGGTATTTGCTTTGTTAGTATGAATAGATACTTAACAGAATACCCTAAAGCATTAGAAGAAAAAATCAAAACTCTAGAAACCGAAATAGTTAATTATAAAAATAGTGCTTATACAGTTAATGAAATTACCAAGCATTTTGTAGATAAAAAGTCATATAATGAATGTATCCAAGCAAACAAAAGATTTGCAGACGCAAATAAGAATCTTCATGAACAAATAGATAAGGATAATATTATTGCTAAAGCATACAATGACTGTAAAAACGATCGCATAATTTGGCAGAACAAACTAAAGCAAATAAACGAAGAATTAGATCAGGGTTATGGTCGTTACTCATCTTACAAATCCCTATCTGATTATGACATTCAACAACGTGAAAATCAGCGAAACCAATACATTTCATTATTAACAAACACTAATTGCTATACGTTATCTGATTCTGAAAAAGGTAAATAACCATGCCCAAACGTACCGACCTAAAATCCATCCTTATCATCGGCGCCGGCCCTATCGTTATCGGTCAGGCCTGCGAATTTGACTATTCGGGCGCACAGGCCTGTAAGGCTTTGCGTGAAGAAGGCTATAAAGTCATTCTGGTGAATTCCAACCCCGCCACGATTATGACCGACCCTGAAATGGCGGATGTTACCTACATCGAGCCGATTATGTGGCAGACGGTGGAGAAGATTATCGCCAAGGAGCGGCCTGATGCGATTCTGCCCACGATGGGTGGTCAGACCGCGCTGAACTGTGCGCTGGATTTGGCGCGCAACGGCGTGCTGGCGAAATACAATGTCGAGCTGATCGGCGCGACGGAAGACGCGATCGATAAGGCGGAAGACCGCGGCCGCTTTAAGGAGGCGATGGAGAAAATCGGCCTTTCCTGCCCGAAATCTTTTGTCTGCCACACGATGAACGAAGCTTTGGCGGCGCAGGAACAGGTCGGCTTTCCGACGCTGATTCGTCCGTCTTTCACGATGGGCGGTTCGGGCGGCGGCATTGCCTACAACAAAGACGAGTTTTTGGCGATTTGCGAACGCGGTTTCGATGCGTCGCCCACGCATGAGCTGTTGATTGAGCAGTCCGTGCTCGGCTGGAAAGAGTACGAGATGGAAGTGGTGCGCGATAAGGCCGACAACTGCATCATTATTTGCTCGATTGAAAACTTCGACCCGATGGGCGTGCATACGGGTGACTCGATTACGGTTGCGCCGGCGCAAACGCTGACGGACAAAGAATACCAAATCATGCGTAATGCTTCGTTGGCAGTATTGCGCGAAATCGGCGTGGACACGGGCGGCTCGAACGTGCAGTTTGCGGTGAACCCTGAAAACGGCGAGATGATTGTGATTGAAATGAACCCGCGCGTGAGCCGTTCGTCCGCGCTGGCGTCCAAAGCGACGGGTTTCCCGATTGCGAAAGTGGCGGCGAAGCTGGCTGTCGGCTTTACGCTGGACGAGTTGCGCAACGACATCACCGGCGGCCGCACGCCTGCGTCGTTCGAGCCGTCCATCGACTATGTCGTCACCAAAATCCCGCGTTTTGCGTTTGAAAAATTCCCCGCCGCAGACGACCGCCTGACCACGCAGATGAAATCGGTGGGCGAAGTGATGGCGATGGGCCGCACGATTCAGGAAAGCTTCCAAAAAGCCCTGCGCGGCTTGGAAACGGGCTTGTGCGGCTTCAATCCGCGCAGCGAAGACAAAGCGGAAATCCGCCGCGAACTGGCGAACCCAGGCCCTGAGCGTATGCTCTTTGTGGCAGACGCGTTCCGCGCGGGCTTCACGCTGGAAGAAATCCACGAAATCTGCGCCATCGACCCTTGGTTCTTGGCGCAAATCGAAGACTTGGTGAAAGAAGAGCAGCAGGTAAGTGCAGGCTGCCTGCAAGATTTGGATTTCGCCGCCCTACGTCGTCTGAAACGCAAAGGCTTTTCCGACAAACGCATCGCGCAGCTTTTGGGCGTAAAAGAAAAAGAAGTGCGCGAACACCGCTACGCGCTGAAGCTGCATCCCGTCTATAAACGCGTCGATACCTGCGCCGCCGAGTTCGCCACCGAAACCGCCTACCTCTATTCCACTTACGAAGAAGAATGCGAAGCGCGTCCTTCCGACCGTAAAAAAGTGATGATTCTCGGCGGCGGCCCGAACCGCATCGGTCAGGGCATCGAGTTTGACTACTGCTGCGTTCACGCCGCGCTCGCCCTGCGCGAATCGGGCTTTGAAACCATCATGGTCAACTGCAACCCCGAAACCGTGTCCACCGACTTCGACACCAGCGACCGCCTGTATTTCGAGCCGCTGACGCTGGAAGACGTGTTGGAAATCGTCCGCACCGAAAACCCGTGGGGCGTGATTGTGCATTACGGCGGTCAAACCCCGCTGAAACTCGCCAACGCATTGGTTGAAAACGGCGTAAACATTATCGGTACATCCGCCGACAGCATCGACGCCGCCGAAGACCGCGAACGTTTCCAAAAAGTGTTGAACGACTTAGGCCTGCGCCAACCGCCCAACCGCATCGCCCACAACGAAGAAGAAGCGCTGGTCAAAGCCGAAGAAATCGGCTATCCGCTGGTCGTGCGCCCGTCTTACGTCCTCGGCGGCCGCGCCATGCAGGTCGTCCACTCCGCCGAAGAGCTGCAAAAATACATGCGCGAAGCCGTGCAGGTATCCGAAGACAGCCCCGTGTTGCTCGATTTCTTCCTGAACAACGCGATTGAAGTCGATGTGGACTGCGTTTCAGACGGCAAAGACGTGGTTATCGGCGGCATCATGCAGCACGTCGAACAGGCAGGCATCCACTCCGGCGACTCCGGCTGCTCGCTGCCGCCCTACTCGCTCAGCGAAGAAATCCAAGACGAAATCCGCCGCCAAACCAAAGCCATGGCCTACGCGCTGGGCGTGGTCGGTCTGATGAACGTACAGTTTGCCGTGCAGGACGGCGTGGTGTTCGTGTTGGAAGTGAACCCGCGCGCCAGCCGTACCGCTCCCTTCGTCTCCAAAGCCACCGGCGTGCCGCTCGCCAAAGTCGGCGCACGCTGCATGGCAGGCATTTCCCTGCAAGAGCAAGGCGTGGAAAAAGAAGTCGTCCCCGATTTCTATGCCGTTAAAGAAGCCGTGTTCCCCTTCATTAAATTCCCCGGCGTGGACACCATCCTCGGCCCGGAAATGCGCTCCACCGGCGAAGTGATGGGCGTGGGCGCAAGCTTCGGCGAAGCCTACTACAAAGCCCAACTCGGCGCAGGAGAACGTCTGAACCCGACCGGCAAAATCTTCCTCGCCGTACGCGACGAAGACAAACCGCTCATCGTCAAAACCGCGCAAAACTTCCAAGCCCTCGGCTACGGCGTCTGCGCCACACGCGGCACCGCCGAATACTTGAAAGAGCACGGCATCATCGTGCAAGCGGTGAACAAAGTACAGGAAGGCCGCCCGCACATCGTGGACGCGATTAAAAACGGCGAAATCGCGCTGGTGGTGAACACCGTCAGCAGCTCGGCGCAATCCATCGCCGACAGCCACAGCATCCGCCGCACCTCCCTTACCCAACGCGTGCCGCAATACACTACCGTGGCCGGCGGCGAAGCCATGAGCGAAGGCGCAAAAAGCCGCGACCACTTGGGCGTGTACAGCGTGCAGGAATTGCATGGACGGTTGAAAAACAGAGGCTGAATCTGAATCGGGTTTAGCTTGAACAAAAGGTCGTCTGAAAATAAGGCTTATCTTTCAGACGACCTTATATATTGCCTGCCGAAAGAGACAGTTTCCTTATGAAGCATATTTATCGATATAGCGTATTAAGGCTAAATTAGGCAAGGTGGCGAGGGTACTGGTTTAAACTTAAACCACTTCGTTCAAAATTAGCGTATTCATTAGAAAGAAACCACCATGCTACAAAACTGGCTGAGATATTGGAAAAGCACCCTGCTTTACTCAGATATCCGACCCATAGAAATTTCACACAACCCTTTTAAGGTGGAAAGCTACAAGGATATAGACACTATTGGGAAAAACCTCGCTAATGAACTATGGTTGGAAAATGGAAAAGGGAAAAGCACCTCAAAAATCGAAATTCTCCTATGTCCGGCACAATCTCCGCTTACTGTAGAAATGCAGCAACAGAAAAATGAATCAATTTGCTTATTTTGGATTCCTGCGCTGATAGACAGGGAAGGTAGGCTTTCTATATCCATGAATTGGAACAATCGTCCTAAAACACCTTTTTTCATACGGGACTGTTTGACCCCAAATCCATCTAATTTTTATGCCATAGGTTCAGAAAGAAATGCGACTAAAGCGTTAGAACAAGAAAAATTTGATACAAATTCTTGGTCTGAATATTGGGAAAAATGTGAAAGAGTTTTCAAAGAAGTATCAGAAAAATCATTTGAAGAATTTAACAGTTTTTCCGAAAAATCAGTTTACGTAGAGCTGATGCCTTTACGTAATCTCAGCAACAATATTTTAAAATTGTATGATTTTTTGACTGACAAAGACGAGCTTACCAATAATCATCCACTCTTAAACAAGCTCCTTTGTCCTCAAACCGAAAAACAGCCTTACCCTGACGATCATGCTGTTTGGTTCAACACCAATCACATTGGGCAGTTCAGCGGAGAATTTCCGCTTGCCACTTCACAACGAATAGCTCTGCGTGCATTTACCGACAGCCAAACAGGGGATATTTTGGCAGTAAATGGACCACCAGGAACGGGCAAAACCACGTTGTTACAGTCAGTTATTGCCAATCTGGCAGTGCAGAGTGTATTGAATAACGAGCCACCGCCTCTAATTTTGGCCAGTTCAACCAATAACCAAGCGATTACGAATATTTTAAACGGTTTCTCTCTACCTGAAGAATCCGATTTGCTGACCTCACGCTGGCTTCCGGATGTCCCATCGCTGGGACTTTATATGTCCGGACAAGATAAAAGTAATTATCTCATGCACGGCTTAAAAGAAAAAAATCAGACAACCGGTTTTTTTGCCGATTATGAAAAAACCCCCGTGCATGAATTAGAGAAATCATTTCTCGAGAAAGCAGCAAATTATCTTGAAAACAAACCTAAAAATATCACTGAAGCCAAATCCCTACTAAAAAATAAGGTTACCTACCTATGTAATAAAACAAGAGAAGCAATAGACAACCTTGCCCTTTCCGACGAACTGACCAAACACTTGGCACAGCTTTGTACCGAATATGGAGGTAACTGTTTTAGTGATGCTGATCTTTCCCTCAAACAGTTATCTGAAAAAACAGATACAGCTATAACAAACTACAAAACATTTTTACATGAGATCTGTCTTCAAAGAAAAAATCTCCCCTGGTTTTACAAACTGATGCCGTTCTTAGCAAAAGCAAAAGACTCCCGAAAAACATTGTTCCAACGTCTCGCAGCCCAGTATAGCATTGCAGACGACCTAGTTACCAATTGGTCGGATTATCCAAATATCTGCACAAAAACCAATTTAAAACTTACCCAGCTTTTCTGCACAAAACAGGAACTGTCAGATAAACGAGAAAACTTAAATCGTTTGAACGTGGAATGCGCTAAAACAATTGATGGACACGCCGCATTTCTCACAGAATGGAATAGCAGATTCTCAGACAAACTGGAAAGCTTGCATAAAAAAACGGGAGGAGAATACCGGAACCTATCTGCTGTCGCGGACTTGAACATTCGTTTAGATATTTCCTACCGCCATCAGGCATTTTGGTTGGCACTGCATTATCGGGAAGCAGATTATTTGGAACATCTGCGGAATAGGCAGGAAAAAATTACTAAAATGAAAAAAAATGATTCCGAATTTGGCAGTCAAGCCTACAAAAACAATATGCAGCGTTTCGCTTGCCTAACACCATTATTCATTTCCACCTTCCACTCTGCCCCAAAATACAGCCAATATTTTGACAGTAAGAATGCGATAAAGGCCAAACCTTATTATGCTTTATACGACTATCTGATTATCGATGAAGCAGGACAAGTTGCTCCTGATATTGCCGTCCCAACATTTTCACTGGCAAAAACTGCCTTGGTTGTTGGTGATACAGAACAAATCGAACCCGTATGGTCGGTTACTCCCGAAATGGACGGTGTGCTATATCAATACATCCTCAAAGGCGACGAAGAATGCTGGAATTTTCATAGTACGCAAGGGCGGCTCAGCAGTTCGGGAGCAATTATGAAAATGGCTCAAAATTCCTGCGTCTATAGAAAACAATCTTCAAACGGTATAGTGATGAACGGCCTACTACTTACTGAACACCGTCGCTGCCGGGACAGTCTGATTTCTTACAGCAACGAGTATGTCTACAAAGGAAGCCTAAAACCAATGCGTGGCGACACACCTTCTGCCAACCTAAGCTTTACCAAAACCAGCCGATGCTATATCCATATCGACTACCACTCCGAACGTTTTGGAAAAAGTTACTGTAACCGATTGGAAGCCGAAGCAATTGCCGAATGGATACACAGACATGCACAGGAACTTTGCAAAAAATATGGCAAAAACGGAGAAGACAATTCTCTAGTAGAAATTATTGCTGTCGTCACACCATACAAACCGCAGGTTGCCGCCATCAAAACAGCCTTAAGAAAACGCAACAAAGACTACGCTGAAATTACAGTCGGTACCGTTCATGCCCTACAGGGAGCAGAAAGATTTGTCGTACTGTTTTCGACCGTCCTTTCGCCAGGAAACCCGCAGTATTTCCTCAACAGGAACTACAATATGTTGAACGTCGCAGTTTCGCGTGCTAAAGATTATTTTGTCTTATTTGGCAATATGAATATGTTGCGCCAAACTCGCAATACGCCTTTAGGCAATCTGCACGCTTGGCTGACAGAAAACCCCGATTCGGAATTGGACAACAGTTTTCTTTATGATTTTTTGGGTAAGCAGAATAATGGTAACAAAAAAACATTCTATTACCATAATGCATTTTACGAGCACATCAATACCACACAAAGACATGATGAAATCTTAAAAGCAGCGCTTACTAGATGTGCAGCAGAAAAGGAAATCGTGATTGTTTCTCCGTTTCTCTCAATTAATGCCGTAAGTCCTTTAGCACAAAACTTCCAAGATGCAACAAGCAGAAAAGTGAAAGTCATCGTCTATTGTGACCGTCGCTTTACTCATGAGCACGGACAATGGAAACCCTCTGCACAACAAGCCAGAGACAAACTGACTGAATGGAACGTTATTGTCAGGGAAATACACGGCATTCATTCTAAAACCGTTATCTTTGAAAATAACGAAGCAGACTATGTCTTAATCGAAGGTTCATTCAACTGGCTCTCTGCCGTTCGAGATTCTGAAAATAACCACCACAGCTACGAAGCATCCATCCTATTGAAAGGGGAAAACATCAGTAGAAAATGCCGCGAATTAAAAACAATGTTCCAAAAAATGAGTATAAATACCACCCAATAAAGATGTTAAGGTCGTCTGAAAACCAATTTTCCGGTTTTCAGACGACCTTTTCTTTATTATCTGCCTACCTTATTCGGGACGCATCTGCGGGAACAGAATCACGTCGCGGATGGTTTGCGAATCGGTCAGCAGCATCACCAGGCGGTCGATGCCGATGCCGCAACCGCCTGTCGGCGGCAGGCCGAATTCCATCGCGCGGATGTAGTCGGCATCATAGTGCATGGCTTCGTCGTCGCCGGCGTCTTTTTGCGCTACTTGTGATTTGAAGCGTTCGGCTTGGTCTTCGGGGTCGTTCAACTCGGAATAGCCGTTTGCCAGTTCGCGGCCGACAACGAACAATTCGAAACGCTCGGTCAAACCTTGTTTCGTATCCGAAGCTCGTGCCAACGGGGAAACTTCGACCGGGTAATCGACGATGAAGGTCGGGTTCCACAGTTTGCCCTCGGCGCAACCTTCAAACAGGGCAAGTTGCAGGCTGCCGATGCCGGGGGACGGCGGCAGGCTTTCGCCGTGTTTGACGATTTCTTTTTTCAGCCACTCCGCATCGTTCAACTGCTCGTCAGTGTAGTGCGGATTGTATTTTTTGATGGCTTCGAGAATGGTCAGGCGTTCGAACGGGCTTTCTAAATCGACTTCTTTGCCGTTGTAGCTGATTTTCGCCGTACCGTTTACCGTGCGCGATGCGTTGCGGATGATGTCTTCCGCCATCTGCATCATACGTTCGTAGTCGGAGAAGGCTTCGTAGAATTCAATCATGGTGAATTCGGGGTTGTGGCGTACCGACATGCCTTCGTTGCGGAAGCTGCGGTTGATTTCAAACACGCGTTCCAAACCGCCGACCACCAAGCGTTTCAGATACAGCTCGGGCGCAATGCGCAGGTAAAGCGGGATGTCCAAAGCGTTGTGGTGGGTAACGAAAGGCTTCGCCGTCGCACCGCCGGGAATCGGGTGCATCATCGGGGTTTCGACTTCGAGATAATGCTCGTTCACCATGAAATTACGCACGGATTGGATGATTTGGCTGCGTTTGATAAACGTATTGCGCGACTCTTCATTGGCAATCAAATCGACGTAGCGTTGGCGGTATTTGGTTTCCTGATCGCTCAAGCCTTTGTGTTTATCGGGCAGCGGGCGCAGGGATTTGGACAGCAGGCGGATGTCGGACACGCGCACGGTCAATTCGCCGTGGTTGGTTTTGAACAAAGTGCCTTCCGCGCCGACGATGTCGCCCAAGTCCCAATGATTGAAATCATCCAAAACTTCCTGACTCACGCCTTTGTTGTTCAGATAAAGCTGGATTTGACCGGTCACGTCTTGAATGGTGGCAAAACTCGCCTTGCCCATTTGACGCTTCAGCATCATACGTCCGGCAATTTTGACGGGGATGGCTTGCGGGTCGAGTTCTTCTTTGCTGATTTCGCCGTATTGGGCATGCAAATCGGCGGCAAAGCTGTCGCGCTTGAAGTCGTTGGGATAGGCAATGCGCTGTTGGCGGATGTTGTGCAGTTTTTCGCGGCGCAGGACGATGATTTGGTTTTCGTCCAACTGCGGCTCGGTTTGCGGATTGTTTTGTTCGCTCATGGTGTTTTCCGGAAAAATAAATCAGGCGCAATCTGTTTCAGACGACCTGATTGAATCACAAAATTTGCGCATATTTTACGCGATGTCGGTGTTTTTTTCTATCCGGCTCAAAAGGTCGTCTGAAAAACATCGGACAGGGGTTTCGGTCAATCCGTTTGGTGGGAAAAAGATACCTGAAATCAAGTTTGGAAAAACATTTGGCTTTTTTGCTGTTATACTCATTCCATTTATTTCAAATCAATATCTGAAGGTTATGTACTGGTCTATTCCTGATATCCCCGATACCATCGTCGCCCGCAAAAACAGCAAGTGGAATACCCCTTGGGTATGGCTGACGGTATTGGCTTTGCTTTTCATTGCGGCGTTGATTGTTGTGTTGTGGCTGAAAATCAGCCCGTTTTATCTGTTGATACCTGTTGGCGTTTGGGGCGCGGCTTTACTGTACCGCTTTATCTTGTCGATGAACCGCAGCGCGGCCGCAGATGCTTGGGAAACCGAAAAATCAAATATCCGCAAAAAATGGACGGATTGGGCGCAAAGAAGCATCGTGTTGGTCGATTCGCATACCATCCTGCCCGAACCCTTGTCGCTGCCGGGCGTCATTACCCAAGCGTCGGGTGGACGAAATGCCGATCTCTTTCTGTTTCCGCGTGATGAAGACGAAGATCTGTGGCGCAGCGGCTATCCTTACGTTGCCGAACATTTTTACCAAAAATTAAGCGAATTGGCGGAGTATCGGCAGCCTGTGACCCTGCACATCGATGCGCCGGATGAAGAAGCGTATTTGAACTGGCAGCAAAAATTTGAAGAAATCGCCGAAATGGCGGGTGTCCGCGCGACCATCAAGCCTTTGTCCGATGGCGAAAGTTTGATGGGCGATTGGGTGGAAAACCGTCAGTTTGAAGGCATCCATGTGATTTTTTCGGCATGGCTGAACGAAGACGCTTCAGATGCCGAGTTTACGGAAAACGCAACTTGGCTGGTGTTTGCCTCGCCTTATGCCACCAAACAGAATAAATTGCCCGTCAAAGCCGTTTTGCAGCGCCCGATTGCCATCTCCTTGTCCGATGAAACGGCACAAAACAAAGCGTTTGGACATTACGCCGATTACGCTTTGAAAAACCGTACCGTCCATGCCGCCTGGTTTACCGCGCCTCCTAAGGATACGCAGCAATACGTCGGCAAACTTCGCCAAGCAGGTGTCAGCTGGAACGATAATTTCGACCTACCCCTGATACACACGCCCGAACCCTATACAGGTCAACTTCCGCGAGAAAGCCACTGGCTGACTTTGGGCTTAATGGCTGAAAACAGCGACCAGCAAAACCAATTGTTCGGCTGGCAGAAAGACGGTAATCTCTATATGGGCTGCCTGATTCATCAAAATTCAGTAGCATAAGCCGACTATCTTGTCATGGCACAAAAGGTCGTCTGAAAACTTGAAAGTTGAGTTTTCAGACAACCTTTTATTTAATCCTCGCCAGTTTGTAGCGTGGGCTTTGCCCGCGAAATCTATCTTCTGACAATCTAAATTGGATGGTCACGTTTTCACTCATTTCGTGGGTAAAACCCACGCTACTCGTTGCTGCGACGGCAACTTATCCCTGCCCCGTCCGGCGGAGGAAGGTTAGGATAGGGTTGGTTCTATGGTTTTAGGTCAAATCAAATTCGTTCAACCCGTAGAACCACCCTCTCCCCAGCCCTCTCCTACCAGATGTAAGGGGAGTAGACCGCAGATAAAAACAAGGTCGTCTGAAAACCTGAATCCCCAGTTTTCAGACGACCTCTTTATTTTCAAACCCGACTTACTTGACGCGCCCTGCTTTCAACACGCGTTGGGCGAAGAACACCATGCTTGTGATGAAGAACGCCAGTCCCAGCCAAGATGCGGTGGTTTCCCAGTTTTCCAGACCCAGCGCAAGCGGGGCGTCAGAGCCGCCGTTGGTCACGGAGAAGACGATGATGAATGCCATCACGACGCCAACCAGGCTTTCGCCGACAATCAAACCGGCGGAGAACAAGGTGCCGATACGTTCGGCGTTTTTCAGACGACCTTCACGATTTTCCGCTTTCTTGCCGATGATGTGTTTCAACACCGCCGCCAACACTGCGCCGATCACGATGGGCATAGTGACGGACGGGGGCAGGTAGATGCCCATGCCGACTGCGAGGACAGGCAGTGCGCGTTTGCCGCCGGACGATTTTTTCAACACCAAATCGACGACGATCAACACCGCGCCGATCGCGATACCGGTGAAGATGTACGCCCATTCAAGGTTGTGGGCGAAAATACCCGACGCGATGGTCGTCATCAAAGTCGCTTGCGGAGCCGCCAAGGCCTGTGCCGCGTCCATGCCTTCGCGCGGCATTGCACCGGTAAAGCCGTAGGCTTCGTAGAGCAGTTCCAACACGGGCGAGATGACGAATGCGCCGACGATACAGCCGATAATCAACGCAATCTGTTGTCTCCAAGGCGTTGCTTTGAGCAGGTAGCCGGTTTTCAAGTCTTGCAGGTTGTCGTTGGAAATCGAAGCCACGCAAATTACTGCCGAGCCGCAGAACAAGGTCAGAGCCAGCAAAAATTTGCGGTTGGCTTCATCCGCCATCAAGCTGCCGGATTCTCCCACGACCAACAACACCAGCGAAATGATGACGATGGAAACCATGCCCACGCCGGAAATCGGGCTGGAAGACGAGCCGACCAAACCCGCCATATAACCGCAGGCGGCGGCGACCAAGAAGCCGATGATGGAAGCCAAAAGCGTACAAACGACCACCAAAAGCCAGGCCATGCCGCCTGTAATGTGCGAATCGCCGATAAAGTGATAAAACGATACGCCCAACACCAACATCATGGACAACACCCAGAAAATCATGGTCTTAGGCGATAAATCCTGTTCTGTACGTTCCGCCGCAGGCGCGCCGCCGCCGAAACTCTTGAACGACATTCTCAGACCTTCCACCACCGGCTTGAGCAGCATCAAAAGCGTCCAAACCGCCGCGATACCGATGGTACCCGCGCCGATAAAGCGTACTTTTTCCTTCCACAGCTTCATCGCAAACGCCGCCATTTCCATATCGGCAGGCTGCGGAATGTGCGATGAAAAATACGGCACGGCAATGCCCCAAGCAATCGAAATACCCAGCAGGATGGCGATACCGCCCGTCAGACCGACCAAATAGCCCGCGCCCAACAATGCCATCGAAAAACCCATCGGCAGTTGGAAAATCGCCGTGCCGCTTTTGAACCAATAACTCGCACTGTCGGCAATCACGCGCAAACCGTTGGCACAAAAGCTCATAAAGCCCGCCAACGCGCCGCCAGCCGCCAGCTCTTTAATGCCGCTGCCGCCCTGACGACCTTCCTCTTCCTCGTGGCTGCCGACTTTCAAAATCTCCGCCGCCGCCACGCCTTCGGGATAAGGCAACTCGCTTTTCACCACCATCGCGTAACGCAGCGGAATGGTGAAAATCACCCCCAAAATCCCGCCCGCCATACACAACAGCGCAGTCTGCCAAAACGGGAAACCGCTCCAGTAGCCCGCCATCAGCAAACCGGGCAGGACGAAGATGATGCTCGAAAGCGTACCCGCCGCCGAAGCCTGCGTCTGCACCATATTGTTTTCCAAAATATTGCTGTCTTTGAAAAACTTCAAAACCGCCATCGAAATCACCGCAGCCGGAATCGACGAAGCAAAGGTCAGACCGACTTTCAAACCGAGATAAACGTTTGACGCGGTAAAGATCACGGTAATCAGCGCACCGAGTATCATGCCCCGAAGCGTCAGCTCGCGGTAATCCGCGTAAGGATCGTGGGTGGATTGTGTCATCGTGGATAGCCTTTCGGTTGATAAAAAACACGACGGCAGGCTCGAACCGGCTGCCGAATCTGCCTTTATGGTGTTGCGGTGGCAAGGAAATGTCAAGTTAGACAAAAAATGTGCAAAGAAAGCGGAAAAGTATAGTGGATTAAAATTGCAATGATACGGTGTTGCCAACGCCCTTATGTACTACCCGTACACGGCGGGCGTTGCCGCCTTGTCTCATTTTTATTTTAATCCACTATAAAAGGTCGTCTGAAACCGGTGGCCGCATTTTCAGACGACCTTAGCGGCTCAAATCGCCTCACCCAACCCTAAAAAACCTCCAAATCCCACCATTTATTCCTTCAATGACCGACCGTCCTTATATAAAAAAATCTGTTCCTCCCATTGACGGATCGTTCAGATTCAGAGCCTGCTCCGGATTTCAGACGACCTGTTGTCGCTTTTACGCCACTTCAAACAACTTTAAAGATAACGTCATTTCATGACAAAACCTTGCAATCAGCTTGCAATCTCGTTCCAGCCGTGATTTCAACCTGATAGATACAGGAAATTTCACTTCAGACGGCCCAAACGGATTGAATAGCCAAGATTTACACGGTAAACTTATACAATTAAAAAATTTTATGATTTACTCACTATTATGAAACCCGCCTTCGACATAAAGTCAGCCCGGCTTGACGTGCTGGCTATTCACCTGCATACCGCAGACTTGACCGAACTGGAAGAATTTTTGCGCCAACGCGCCGGTCAATACCAAGAATTGGATGTCGTCCCCTTCGTTTTGGATGTGCAGGATTTTGACCATCCCGAGTCATTGGACATCGGTTCCATGATTTCCCTTTTCGCCCGTTACGGCATGCAGATTCTGGGGCTGCGCCACGAAAGCGAATATTGGGCATCCTTCGCAGCACGTTACCATTTGGTTTTCAGCCGTAGCGACAAATCCGAGCCGCAACAGCCCAAAATCAACCAAGAGCCTGCACCCGTTCAGGCAACGGTCATCAGCAACCCGACCGTCCTCATCAGCACCCCCGTCCGCACCGGACAACAGGTTTACGCGGAAAACGGCGACCTTATCGTGACCGGCATCGTCAGCCAAGGTGCGGAACTCATTGCCGACGGAAACATTCATATTTATGCGCCCATGCGCGGCAGGGCTCTGGCAGGCGCGAAAGGCAACACCAACGCGCGCATCTTCATCCACTCCATGCAGGCGGAACTGGTCTCCGTAGCGGGCATCTACCGCAATTTCGAACAAGACCTGCCCGACCACCTGCACAAAAAAGCCGTACAGGTTTCATTGCAAGACAACCGCCTGGTTATCAGCGCAATCGACACAGATTAACCATTCCAAGCATTTGATAAAGGAAACATCGTGACAAAAATCATCGTAGTAACTTCAGGCAAAGGCGGCGTAGGCAAAACCACGACCAGCGCCAGTATCGCAACCGGACTGGCTCTGCGCGGCCACAAAACAGCCGTCATCGACTTTGACGTCGGCTTGCGCAACCTCGACCTGATTATGGGTTGCGAACGACGCGTCGTTTACGACCTGGTTAACGTTATCCAAGGCGAAGCCACGCTCACCCAGGCTCTGATTAAAGACAAAAACTGCGAAAACCTCTTCATCCTGCCCGCATCGCAAACCCGCGACAAAGACGCGCTGACCCGTGAAGGCGTTGAGAAAGTCATGCAGGAATTGAGCAGTGACAAAATGGGATTCGAATACATCATCTGCGACTCCCCCGCCGGTATCGAACAAGGCGCATTGATGGCGCTCTACTTCGCCGACGAAGCCATCGTCACCACCAACCCCGAAGTATCCAGCGTCCGTGACTCCGACCGTATCTTGGGCATCCTGCAAAGCAAATCCCGCAAAGCCGAACAAGGCGGCACGGTCAAAGAACACCTGCTGATTACCCGCTACTCGCCCGAGCGCGTCAACAAAGGCGAAATGCTGTCCGTACAAGACATTTGCGACATCTTGCGCATCCCGCTCATCGGCGTCATTCCCGAATCGCAAAACGTCCTGCAAGCGTCCAATGCCGGCGAACCCGTCATCCACCAAGACAGCGCAACTGCCGCAGAAGCCTACAAAGACGTCATTGCGCGCCTCTTGGGTGAAAACCGTGAAATGCGTTTCCTCGAAGCCGAGAAAAAAGGCTTCTTCAAACGGCTGTTCGGAGGCTAAGTCATGTCATTAATGGATATGTTGTTCGGCAGAAAACCGAAAACCGCCGCCGTTGCACGCGACCGCCTGCAAATCATCATTGCCCAAGAGCGCGCGCAAGAAGGTCAAGCGCCCGATTACCTGCCGACCCTGCGCAAAGAATTGCTGGAAGTATTGTCCAAATACGTCAACGTTTCCCTGGACGACATCCGCATTTCCCAAGAAAAGCAGGACGGTATGGACGTTCTCGAATTGAACATCACCCTGCCTGAACAAAAAACGGAACAGAAAAAGGCTTAACACATGACCTTGACCGAATTGCGTTACATCGTAGCTGTCGCGCAGGAACGTCATTTCGGACGTGCCGCGCGTCGCTGCTTTGTCAGCCAGCCCACCCTTTCCATCGCCATCAAAAAGCTGGAAGAAGAGCTGTCGGTATCCCTGTTTGACCGCAGCAGCAACGACATCATCACCACCGAAGCGGGCGAGCGCATCGTTGCCCAAGCCCGCCGCGTGTTAGAAGAAGCCGAGCTGATCAAGCACCTTGCCAGCGAAGAGCAAAACGAATTGGAAGGCGCATTCAAACTCGGTCTGATTTTTACCGTCGCCCCTTACCTTCTGCCCAAGCTCATCATTTCCCTGCGCGAAACCGCGCCGAAAATGCCCCTGATGCTTGAAGAAAACTACACGCACATCCTGACCGAATCGCTCAAGCGCGGCGACGTCGATGCCATTGTAGTCGCAGAACCCTTCCAAGAGCCGGGCATCGTCACCGAGCCGCTGTATGACGAGCCTTTTTTCGTCATCGTCCCCAAAGGACACCATTTCGAAGAACTCGATGCCGTTACGCCGCAGATGTTGAGCGAAGAGCAGGTCTTGTTGCTGACGGAAGGCAACTGTATGCGCGATCAGGTCTTATCAAGCTGCTCCGAGCTGGCCGCCAAGCAGAAAATCCAAGGTCTGACCAACACCCTGCAAGGCAGCTCCATCAACACCATCCGCCACATGGTTGCCAGCGGTCTCGCCATCAGCGTCATGCCCGCTACCGCACTGACTGAAAACGACCATTTGCTGTTCAGTATCATCCCGTTTTCAGGCTCCGTACCGCACCGCCGCGTCGTTTTGGCATACCGTCGGAACTTCGTCCGCCCCAAAGCATTGACTGCCTTACGGACCGCCATCCTCAATTCCCATCTTCACGGCGTTACTTTTGTCCAAGAGTAAAGCACATTGAATACCGGGCATCGATGAAATCATGCACAGAGCTTTCAATTGTGATGATATTCAACAAGCCGCCGATTTCTTTCGGCGGCTTGTTTTTTGTGTCTCAGCAGATGGATAAACCGAAGATTGCGTAGAACGTTCGATCAGATAAACTTGTGCTTTAATGCCTTAAAACATGGTTTCCTGCGAACTTGAGCAGGGTAAGGACTCAACAGTTTCCAATCGATAAGCCTACCATCTAATACGAAACGTCGTCTGAAAACCCTAAATACAGTTTTCAGACGACGTTTTATTTTTAATTGCCTTAAATCTCGCTACCGCCGACGGTCAGTCCCGAATCAATCCGCAAGGTCGGTTGTCCGACGCCGACAGGAACGCTTTGCCCGTCTTTGCCACACACACCGACACCGCTGTCCAACGCGGTATCGTTGCCTATCATGGAAACATGTTTCAATACTTCAGGCCCGTTGCCGATGATGGTCGCGCCTTTGACAGGATATTGCAGTTTGCCGCCTTCGACCCACCACGCTTCGGATGCGCTGAAGACGAATTTGCCGCTGGTGATGTCCACCTGTCCGCCGCCGAAATTGACGGCGTAAATGCCTTTGTCGATGGACGCGATAATTTCGTCGGGTTCGTAGCCGCCGTTTTCCATGAAGGTATTGGTCATGCGCGGCATAGGGGCGGAGGCGTAGCTTTCGCGGCGGCCGTTGCCGGTGGATTGCGTACCCATCAGGCGGGCGTTGGTTTCGTCCTGCATATAGCCGACCAAGATGCCGTCTTCAATCAATACGGTGCGGCGTGTTTCGTTACCTTCATCGTCGATATTGAGCGAACCGCGCCTGTCGGCAATGTCGCCCTGATCAACGACGGTAACGCCTTTGGCGGCAACGCGCTCGCCGATTCTGCCTGAAAAGACACTGGTTTCTTTGCGGTTGAAATCTCCTTCCAAACCGTGTCCGACGGCTTCATGCAGCAACACGCCCGGCCAGCCATTGCCCAAGACAACGGTCATTTCGCCTGCGGGTGCGGGGCGGGATTCGAGATTAATCAGGGCTTGTTTGACGGCGGAATCGACAAACTGCCGCACCAAAGTTTCATCAAAATAAGCCAAGTCGTAGCGACCGCCGCCGCCCGCGCTACCCTGTTCGCGCCGGCCGCCCTGTTTGGCGATGACGGTAACGTTCAGGCGCACCATCGGACGGATGTCGGCGGCGTGCCTGCCGTCGAGGCGGGCGATGTAAATCATGTCGTATTCGCAAGTCAGCCCCGCCATCACTTGCACAATGCGCGGATCAGCGGCTTTGGCAAGCGTTTCCACTTTGTTCAATAAGGCAACTTTGTCGGCGGAATCGAGACCGATAATGGGATTCAGCACCGCATGGACGGATTTGCCGTATACAGCGGACGGCACTTTGACAGAAGCTTCGCCGCCTGCCGCGCCGATGACGCGGACAGCTTGGGCGGAACGGTTGATCGAATCGATACACAAACTGTCCGCATAGGCAAAAGCGGTTTTTTCGCCCGAAACAGCGCGCACGCCCACACCCTGATCGATTTGGAAACTGCCCGATTTGACGATGCCCTCTTCCAAATGCCAGCTTTCAAAAGCAGTGCGCTGGCAGTAAATGTCGGCGTAATCGACGTGATGCGCGCCGATGATGCTCAGGCTTTTGGCGAGCAGCTCAGGGGAAAGGTGATTGGCTTCGAGCAAATCGCGCTGTACGGTAGCGTAAGTTGAGTGCATGGTTTTCAGACGACCTTCAAGGCTGGGGAAACTTGGGGCTTGATTATACGGCATTTATTCTCGTTCTAGTCGAATAGATAAAAAGCGCAATCAAGTTTCCGTACTGACCTGACAGGCGGCGGACTAAGCTGCATCATGCCTTACGGTTTTCTTGAGATTGAACCGGAACACTTGGACCGCTTATGGCAGATTTCGCGGGCAAAGCCCACGCTACGGTTTACCGCAACGGCAACTTATCCCTCCCCCCGTCCGGCGGGGGAAGGTTAGGATGGGG
>NZ_KV821536.1:0-30304 GCF_001815675.1 Neisseria sp. HMSC065D04 | reverse complement strand
CGTCCGGCGGGGGAAGGTTAGGATGGGGGTGGTTCTATGGCTTTAGATAAAATCAAATATGCTTGAGGTCGTCTGAATCGGCTGCCTGCACATTCCATCCTATTCATTTGCATGAATAATCGGCTTGCCCTAGCCCGTTAAATCATGTTAGGTTATGATGTTTCTTTTTAATATGTGAACAGATGGTCTGAGGGTCGTCTGAAACGGAGAAAAGGCATGAATGCCGTAGTGGTTGCAGTAATCGTTATGCTCGTGTTGTCGCTATCGCGGGTACACGTCGTATTGAGCCTGACTGTCGGTGCGTTCGTCGGCGGACTGGTGGCGGGAATGCCGCTGGAAAACATCGTGGATACGGCGGGCAATGTAACGCAGTCGGGGATTATTCCCGTGTTTAACGAAGGCTTGAAGGGCGGCGCGCGGATTTCTTTGTCTTATGCGATGCTCGGTGCGTTTGCGATGGCGATTACTTATTCCGGGCTGCCGCAACAGCTTGCGGGTGGCATTATCCGCAAACTCAACAACAGTCAGGATGCAGTAAAAGGCGAGAGTTCGGTGAAATGGACGCTGCTGCTGATTATTCTGGCGATGGGCATCATGAGTCAAAACGTTGTGCCTATCCATATTGCCTTCATCCCGATGATTATTCCGCCGCTTTTGCTGGTGTTTAACCGTTTGAAAGTCGACCGTCGATTGATTACTTGCGTGATTACGTTCGGATTGGTTACGACTTATATGTTCCTGCCCTTCGGCTTCGGCGCAATTTTCTTAAACGACATTCTCTTGGGCAACATCAAATCTGCGGGCGGGGACGTAAAAGACATCAGCGTCATGCACGCGATGGCGATTCCTGCTTTGGGCATGGTTTCGGGGCTGATTTTGGCGTTTATCCATTACCGCAAACCGCGTTCTTATCAAACCAATACCGTTGATACCGAGGACAACCGCGAAGCATCCGAACAACCGCAACCTTCGGCTTACCGCAGTCTGGTGGCGGCAATCGCAATCGGCGTATGTTTTGCGATTCAGTTGATGTATGTAGATTCACTGGTGTTGGGCGCGATGCTGGGGTTTGCCGTCTTTATGATGCTCGGCGTGATGAATCGCAATGCCGCCAGCGATGTGTTCGGCGAAGGCATCAAAATGATGGCGATGGTCGGTTTCATCATGATTGCAGCACAAGGTTTTGCGGCAGTCATGACCGCGACAGGCGAAATCAAACCGCTGGTCGAACACAGTATGCAGCTTTTCGGCGGCAATAAAGGCATGGCGGCATTTGCCATGTTGTTTGTCGGATTATTGGTTACTATGGGTATCGGCTCTTCTTTCTCCACTTTGCCGATTATTACCGCGATTTATGTGCCGCTGTGTATCAGCCTCGGCTTCTCGCCGCTGGCAACCGTCGCCATCGTCGGTACGGCGGGCGCATTGGGCGACGCCGGTTCGCCCGCATCCGACTCGACGCTCGGCCCGACCATGGGTTTGAACGCCGACGGACAACACGACCACATCCGCGACTCCGTCATCCCAACCTTTATCCACTACAATATCCCGCTGATGATTGCCGGCTGGATTGCCGCGATGGTGCTGTAAATGAGCGAAATGGACGAATTGGAACACCGCATCACCGAGCTGGAAATCCAAACCGCGCTTCAGGAAGACCTAATCGGCAGCCTGAACGATACGGTGGCGAAAATGCAGCAGACGCTGGATTTACAGCAGGCGCAGTTAAGGCTGCTTTATCAGAAAATGCAAGACAAAGGCGCAAACGGAGAGCGCGAACCTTACAGCCTGCGTGATGAAATTCCGCCGCATTATTGAAGCGGAAATATGAAAGAAGGTCGTCTGAAAAATGGTTTTCAGACGGCCTTCAAATTTTAAAACCCAAATTAAAATGACGAACCTTCCTGCTTCAAAAATTTCGCCTCTTCCTCCGTGCTTTCACGCCCCAATACGGCATTGCGGTGTGGATAACGTCCGAAGCGGTCGATGATGACTTTGTGTTTGATTTCAAAATCCAATGCGTGTCCGTCGGTATAGCGTTCAAACAGCGGAACGGCTTGTTCGTGGACAACTTGGCTTTCGCTGTGCATCAACGGCATAAGCATGAAATGGCGTTCGTGCGGCAGGAGGTCGGCGAAACCGGGCTGACGGACGGCTTCTTGGGCAAGGATGAGGGCGGCCAAATCTTGGCCAAATGCTTGGAGGCTGTTGCGAAACAGGTTGCGTGAGAATTGGTCGAGCAGGATGATTTCGGCGAGCCTGCCTTGCAGGGTGTCGCGCCAGTGTGCAAGCTCGCCACGGGCCGCCTGTTGCCAGACATCAAAAAATCGCGCGCGAATCTCGGCATCGAATTCATCGTTTTTGGCAAACAGAAAAGGACGGTTTTCTTCGGCAAACCAGAAGTCTAAGACGGTTTGGGGTGTCATGAACATTCCTTGCAATAGAAGAGTATAGTGGATTAACTCTAAATCAGGACAAGGCGACGAAGCCGCAGACAGTACAGATAGTACGGAACCGATTCACTTGGTACTTCAGCACCTTAGAGAATCGTTCTCTTTGAGCTAAGGCGAGGCAACGCCGTACTGGTTTAAAGTTAATCCACTATATTAAGTGCAAGGTCGTCTGAAAAACCGAATCAAAGTTTTCAGACGACCTTTTTGATTACGCCGATATCTCGACAACTTTTGATTAATCCACCCGCTCCAACTGACTTTTATGAACATACCCTTGGGTAGTCGTATCTTTTAATTGAACGAGGTACCAATCCTTACGAACGGTTTTCAATTTTTCTACTATGGCGTTGTCGTCCAAGCGTTTGATTATGTCGGCATGGGCATCCGGTTGGCTCCTGAGGTTAACCTTATGGCTATCTGTGGATTTAACGATGAAATCATTATTCATAATCAACGAGTAAATACAGCCCGAATCAGGGATTTGTTTAGCCGTTGTTTTTGGGATTTTTTCAAATTTTATAAGTTTGGCAGAATAATATTTACCGTCACAAATGACTTCCGTACCCACTTTACCCATAGTAATTTGGGCAGGCTGTTTGACAGAATCTTCCTGATAGACGTAAAAATTCGGCGGAAGCACCAATTCTTTCAAAACAGCAGCTTGCTGCGATTTGCTCAAATTAAGGAAGATTCGGTTTTGATTCGATATTTTGGTGTCTTCAGGGATAAAGTCAAAATATAAAGTCCTTTGATTCCGAGCATTACCATCTAAACTTTTACCCCAATAAACCCGCAGCATGCCTTTTTGAGGAACACCTTGTGCAAATGTCAGCTGAAATACGCTCAAAATAAAGCCGACAAAAATACAATAAATAAATTGTTTATTTTTCAAAGCCATTTTCAATGATGCTCAGAATCTACTTACCGAAATTGCCCTTCACTCAGTCCGACAACAGACAATATCGCTGATTGTTTAATATATTCATAACAGAGGTCGTCTGAAAACAGTCACGAACCTCTCAAGCTAGTATTACTTCGCCAATTCTTTGTCGATTTCCTGATAAAGCGCAGCAAAGTCCGGCTCGCCGACAAAGGTTTTCAGGATTTCGCCTTTTTTATTGATCAGGAAAGAAGTCGGGTAAACCTGCGTACCGAACGCTTGGGCGGCGGCTTTATCTCCATCAAACATGACGGTAAAAGGCAAGCCGTATTCTTTGACGTATTGGTTTACGCTTTCCAGCGGGTCTATCGGCTGGGCAATGCCGAGGACTTGGAAGTCTTTTCCTTGATAGTCTTTGGACATTTTGATGACTTTGGGCATTTCGCTGACACAGCCCGGGCAGGAGGGAAACCAAAAATTGATGAAACTGACTTTGCCTTGCAAATCGGCATTGGACACCGGTTTGCCTTGCAGGTCAGACAAAGAGAATGCGGGAGTAGGTTTGTTATCCGGAATAAGGACGATGGCGAGCAGCGCGCCGATAATGGCGACTGCGGCAATGGTAATGAGCTTTTTCATGCTTCGGCGTATTGTTTTAAAAGGGTAAAGAGAGGTTCGGGAATGCTGATGCTTCGCCCGCTTTCTGCGCTGACAACCATCAAAGTGCTTTCGGCTTCGACGGCATTTTTACCGCTGGGCAAAACGATGTTTTGAGTGAGGATAATATGGCGCGAGGTCAGCTCTTTCAGACGACCTTCAAAACGCAATATGTCGCCATCGACGGCGGCACGGCGATAACGGATGTCGGTGCGGACGACCACCAGCATCAAGCCGTCGATTTCGGACAATAAACCGTGTTCCTCAAAAAACGCCCAGCGCGCTTCTTCGAGAAATTCGAGATAGCGCGCGTTGTTGACATGACCGTAGCCGTCAAGATGGTAATTGCGGACGCGGATATTCATCAGTTCAGATTGAAGGGTTGAAAGGCTTCACGGGCGAGCGGTTCTTGCTCGAGGTCGGTGATAACGGTAGAAAGCTGGATGTCGAACCATTCATTGAAAATATCCGCATTCAAATCAGGCCATTCGCTTTCATCTTCGCACCAATCGGCAAGTTCGGCAGCGAAAATGTCTTCAAACCGCGCTTCGATTTCGTCCCATACTTCGTCGGCGGTTTCACACGGACGGACGAGATAAGAATTGGCATCAGCTTGAATATCTTCAAGCGTCAAACCGTCAAGATGATTGCCGGGCAGGGTTTGCAGCCAGTTCCAAAAAGGATCGAGCGGGATGAGCAGGAAGACGCTGCGGTTGACTTCGTACATGATGTTTTCCTTGATTTCAGATAAGGGAATGATATAGCAAAGGCCGTGCAAACGCTATCTTTGCCGACTGAAGGATAGATAAGTTGGGGCAAAGCGATGTTTAAACTGCAACCCATTTTCTGCTTCATTACTTTTTTGTAAATCTGATTGCCGCTCTTTTCTCTTGTTGAATCGCAGGTCAAACTAAGAGTTGAAAAAACCTGCTTCTTCCAACACTGCATTTGTAACCAGTGTATCGGTATCTTTTCTCAATAATAAGTGCAGCTCATGAAAATCTTGTTTCAAGCAAGCAACTGCTTCCGGATGTTCATACCAATAAATCATGGCTTCTGCCAGTTTTTCAGGCGTCGCATCATGTTGCAAAAGCTCTGGAACAGCACATTTGTTCAGCAAAATATTGGGCAAACCGACATGTGGCACTTTAACTTTACGCTTCACATAAGCATAAGTCAGAGGAGATATCTTATAGCTGATCACCATAGGACGTTTGCACAAAGCCACTTCCAGCGTTGCCGTCCCGCTGGTCACCAAAACCACATCTGCCGCAGTACAAACAGTATCTGCTTGTTTATCGACTAATGTAATGGGAAGGTCCGAAAATTGATCAGAGGTAAGAATTTTTGATATACGACGGCGGGTTGCCTGCGTAGCAACCGGCATCAGAAACTGCGCCTGTGGGTAACGCTTCAACAGAAGTAATGCGGTTTGAAAAAATACAGGAGCCATGTAATCAATTTCGCTAACACGACTGCCGGGCATCAAGGCAAATACTGGGATAGACGGTGCAACTCCCAACTGGAGACGCGCAGAAGATTGATCAACATCTACAGGCATGGTTTGTGCCATCGGATGACCGACAAACTCAGCCTTACCACCGGCATCTAAATAGAGCTGTGGTTCCATTGGGAAAAGGCACAACACCCGGTTAACTTGATGAACAATTTTGTTCACTCGTTCACGTCTCCACGCCCAAACAGAAGGACTGACATAGTGAACCGTTGGAATACCCGTTTTCTTAAGTTTCTCTTCCACCCAAAGATTAAAATCAGGTGCATCAATCCCAACAAAAACATCCGGTTTTATACGAATAAGGTCATTAACCAGACCTTTTCGGATTTTCAATATTTCGGGCAAACGTTTAACTATCTCAACAAAGCCTCGTACTGCCAATTTTTCTTGGTCATAAAGACTTTCAAATCCTTCCGCCTTCATACGCTCGCCACCGATACCAATAAATCTTGCATCAGGACAACGTTTTTTAATCGCACTAATAAGATGTGCACCAAGCAGATCACCCGATGCCTCAGCAACACTCATTGCAATCGTGAGAGAAGTAGTCATATAAAATTATGGGATACAAAAAAGAATTTGGTAAGTGTAATACCTGGCGGCAAAGAAGTTCTTAGTTAAATTTCAGTTATAGAGACCTTTGCAAAAATAGTCTGTTAACGAAATTTAACTCATAAAAATACGCTAAAATTTTCAATTGACCAAAACCTTTATGATTTTGAGTAAAAGCAAGGAAAAATCAGAAAGGTTTTTCATTTTGAAAATAGTATTGAACATAAAATTTTAGTAATTTATGTTATTTAAAATATCTCTTATAATATGATACTGAAAAGAAATACTCTATCTATGGCAAATTCACTTACCTATCATTACAAAACAGAAAGAATAACTTCAATATACCGAGAGTATTTTAAATAGAGCATTTAAAATACTCAAAAGGTAGCTTGCATATAACAAAACACCATTTGAGAAAACAAATGGTGTTTTGTTATGGTGTATTAGATTACTCGGCAGCTTCTGCTGCTTTGTCTACTAATTCAATCAATGCCAAAGGTGCATTGTCGCCTTTGCGGAAACCATATTTCAGTACACGAATATAACCGCCATTACGGGCAGCAAAACGTGGACCTAACTCATCAAACAATTTAACTACAACATCACGATCACGAGTGCGGTCAAATGCCAAACGACGGTTTGCCAAGGAAGGTTTTTTACCCAATGTAATCAAGGGTTCTACTACGCGGCGCAATTCTTTAGCTTTAGGCAAAGTTGTCACAATAGTCTCGTGAGTCAACAATGAGTTCGCCATATTACGCAGCATTGCAGCGCGATGGCTGCTTGTACGGTTTAATTTGCGGTTACCATTACGATGACGCATGTCATTATCCTTTAATCTTCAAACTTACGGCTTTTCTAAGCCTACAGGCGGCCAAGCTTCCAATTTGGAACCTAGTGTCAAGCCTTTAGATGCCAACACTTCTTTGATTTCATTCAAAGATTTACGACCCAAATTCGGAGTTTTAAGAAGCTCTGTTTCAGTACGTTGAATCAAATCGCCGATATAATAAATATCTTCAGCTTTCAGACAATTAGCTGAACGTACAGTTAATTCCAAATCATCTACCGGACGCAGCAGGATAGGGTCAATAGGAGGAGCTTTTTCTTCAACTTCTTCTACTGGAGTACCTTGCAAATCAGCAAAGATAGACATTTGATCAATTAAAATACGAGCAGCACTACGTACAGCTTCTTCAGGATCAATAGAACCATCAGTTTCAATATCCAAAACCAATTTATCTAAATCCGTACGCTGCTCTACGCGTGCAGGTTCAACTTCAAAGCTAACACGACTGATGGGCGAAAAGCTCGCATCCAACTGAATTGCACCAATCTGGCGGTTTTCATCGCGCACAACACGACGACCGGAAACAGATTGATAGCCACGCCCCTGCTCAACTTTGATTTCCATCTCAATTTGACCATTCTCGGCCAAATGACAAATAATATGCTCAGGATTTAAAATTTCCACATCATGTGGCAATTCGATATCGCCGGCTACTACTGCACCAGCCCCTGACTTTTTCAAAGTTAACTGAACTTGACCACGCCCATGCAGCTTAAATACAATACCTTTGACATTCAATAAAATATCGACAACATCTTCTTGAACGCCATCAACAGTAGAGTATTCGTGCAATACACCGGAAATGGCCACTTCAGTAGGAGCAAAACCATTCATGGATGACAGTAAGATACGACGCAAAGCATTACCTAAAGTATGACCAAAACCGCGCTCAAACGGCTGCATGGATACTTTTGCACGAGTTGTAGATAAAGTATCGACATCAATTTGACGAGGTTTCAAAAATTCGGTTGTGCTATTTTGCATTTAACTGTCCCTCACTGAGCTAGCGTTATTTAGAGTAGAATTCTACCACCAGCTGTTCATTAATATCGCCAGTTAATTCTGAACGATCCGGCATATTTTTAAATACGCCTTCCAATTTGTCTGCATCAACAGAAACCCAGCTTGGTAAACCGATTTGAGTTGCCAGACTTAAAGCTTCCTGGATACGAACCTGTTTTTTAGCTTTCTCACGAACAGCTACAACATCACCCGCTTTAACTTGGAAAGAAGGAATATTTACAACCTGACCGTTAACGGTAATTGCTTTATGAGAAACCAGCTGACGCGCCTCAGCACGAGTCGAGCCAAATCCCATGCGATATACTACATTATCCAAACGAGACTCTAACAATTGCAGCAGCAATTCACCAGTAGAGCCTTTACGTCGATCTGCTTCTGCAAAATAGCGGCGGAATTGACGTTCCAATACGCCATAAATACGACGAATCTTTTGCTTCTCACGTAATTGCAAACCATAGTCGGACAAACGCGGTTTTTTTGCGCCGTGCTGACCAGGAGCGGAGTCCAGTTTACATTTAGAATCTAAAGAACGACGAGCGCTCTTCAAAAATAAATCAGCACCTTCACGGCGTGCTAATTTACATTTAGGGCCAATATAACGTGCCATGTTTCAATCACTCCTTTAAATACGACGTTTTTTAGGCGGACGGCAACCGTTATGAGGCAACGGAGTAACGTCGGTAATACTGGTAATTTTAAAACCAAGAGCGTTGAGTGCACGTACAGAAGACTCTCGACCGGGACCAGGGCCTTTTATACGAACTTCTAAATTTTTAACGCCATATTCTTGGGCAACTTTACCAGCTGCTTCTGCAGCCACTTGAGCTGCAAACGGTGTACTTTTACGAGAACCTTTAAAACCAGCGCCGCCAGAGGTAGCCCAAGACAATGCATTGCCTTGACGGTCAGTGATTGTAATGATGGTATTGTTGAAAGAAGCATGTACATGCACAATACCTTCGCTTACGGTTTTACGTACTTTTTTACGTACACGCGAAGCTGTGTTTGCTTTAGCCATTAATAAAATTCCTTAAAAATTATTTTTTACCAGCAATCGCTTTACGCGGACCTTTGCGGGTACGAGCGTTTGTGCGAGTGCGTTGACCACGACAAGGCAAACCTCGACGATGACGGAAACCACGGTAACAACCCATGTCCATCAATCGTTTGATGCTCATCGTTACCTCACGGCGCAAATCGCCTTCCACTTCATATTTGGCAACTTGTTCACGCAAAGCGTCTAATTGAGCCTCGTCCAAATCTTTTGCTTTTGTAGTGGGAGCAATATTTGCTGCCTCGCAAATTAATTTAGCACGAGTAGCACCGATACCATAAATAGCCTGCAAGCCAATTACGATATGTGCATTATTAGGGATATTTACCCCTGCAATACGAGCCATATTTTTTCCTTTAAACGGCAAAGTTCGTCACTATACCACAAAGTCTTGCTAAAAGAAAAGTTCCCTTAACCTTGACGTTGTTTGTGACGAGGGTCAGTACAAATTACACGAACCACTCGATTACGACGGATAATCTTACAGTTGCGGCAAATTTTCTTTACAGACGGTTGTACACGCATTATCTTTCCTTATATCGTTTTATCTAGCTCGGAAGACAATCCGAGCTCGAGTTAAATCATAAGGTGTCAGTTCTACCGTCACCTTATCCCCAGGAGAAATCCGGATATAGTGCATACGCATTTTCCCGGAAATATGACCTAATACAATATGGTCATTCTCAAGCTTTACTTTAAAAGTTGCGTTAGGTAGAGTTTCAAGAATCTCCCCCTGCATTTGTATGGTATCTTCTTTAGCCATAATTCTACTTACGTGATAAAGATTTCATATCAAGACCGCTCATTAAACTCTCATATTGCTGAGTCATGCGGTAAGAGTTAATTTGGGTACTAAAGTCCATTGTCACCACGACTAAAATCAGTAAAGATGTACCACCCAAATAAAAAGGAACATTCAAAGCTGTTGTCAAAAATTCTGGAATTAAACAAATAGTTGTAATATATAATGCACCAAACAAAGTGAGGCGTAATACAACCTGCTCCAGATACTGAGAAGTTTGCTTACCAGGTCGAATTCCCGGCACAAAAGCACCGCTTTTCTTCAAATTCTCTGCCATTTCTTTTGGGCTAAAAACCAAGGCTGTATAAAAATAGCAGAAGAAAATAATTGTCACTGTAAATAACAAAATATATAAAGCTTGCCCATGCTGAAGCAAACCAGCAATTTTATGCAACAAACTACCGGTATCATTAGAACCAAACCAGCTTAACAAAGTGGATGGAAACAAAATAATACTTGACGCAAAAATAGGAGGAATCACGCCTGCCATATTCAACTTAAAGGGCATATGTGTATTAGAACCTTGCATTGCACCACTACCAACTTGGCGTTTCGCATAATGCACGGGAACTTTACGCTGTGCACTTTCAAAATATACAACAATATAAATTAATAGCAATGCACCAATAACAATTGACACAGCCGTAGGCATACCAATTGATCCTTGACTCGTTAAAGCTAATAATCTTGCTATACCGGAAGGAATACCGGCAGCGATACCAGCAGTAATAATCAAGGAAATGCCATTCCCAATCCCACGCTCCGTAATCTGCTCACCTAACCACATCAGGAACATTGTACCTGTGACTAAGCTCACTACCGTAGAAATATGGAACTCCAAAGAATTAGTGACAACCACACCTTGCTGGAATACAAAGGTAGCTACACCAAAACTCTGTAAGATAGCTAATAGTACTGTACCGTATCTTGTATATTTTGTAATAACTTTTCGACCTGCCTCCCCTTCCTTTTTTAATGCCTTTAAAGAAGGAATAATTTCAGAGGCCAACTGAACAATTATTGATGCTGAAATATATGGCATTATGCCAATTGCGAATATACTAAAGCGCTCTAACGAACCACCAGAAAACATGTTCAACATGCCTAGTATGCCGTTCCCAGCGCTTTCGTATAATTTAGCTAAAGCAACAGCATCTACGCCAGGTACAGGAATATGGGCACCAATACGAAAAACAACTAACGCCCCTAAAAGAAACGTTAGACGTTTTTTCAGATCTCCAAATTTGGACAAGCCTGATAAAGATTGTTGATTAGCCACTATAATGCAAGCCTTATTCTTCCACTTTACCACCAGCAGCTTCAATTGCTGCTTTAGCCCCTTTAGTGGCTTTAATGCCCTTCAGGACAACAGCTTTTGAAAGCTTACCAGAGGCAATAACTTTCACATTGGAAACAGTTGTAGGAACCAACCCAGCTTGCTTGAGAACTAATACATCAATCTCATTCACAGCGAGTAAGTTCAATTCACTCAAACGAATCTCAGCGTTAGCAGCAGCAGTCAAAGATTTGAAACCACGTTTTGGCAGGCGACGTTGCAAAGGCATTTGACCGCCTTCGAAACCTACTTTATGAAAACCACCAGAACGGCTTTTTTGACCTTTATGACCACGGCCACCAGTTTTACCTAAACCACTACCAATACCACGACCTACACGACGACGAGCGTGAGTAGCCCCCTCAGCAGGTTGAATAGAATTTAGAAACATATCAAGACTCCACTTTCAACAAGTAGCTGATTTTGTTAATCATACCACGGTTTTCAGGGGTATCTAAAACCTCTACTGTATGCTCACGATGGCGTAAACCTAAACCACGAGCACATGCACGATGAGATTCAATTGTACCAATCAGGCTCTTCACCAATGTAACTTTAATCTTTTTTTGCTCAGTCATGGTTTGCTCCCAAAATGTCTTCTACTGTTAGGCCACGTTTAGCAGCGATATCAGCAGGTGTATATAACTTAGACAAGCCATCTAATGTAGCTCGTACAATGTTATAAGGGTTTGTAGAACCATGCACTTTAGCAGAAATGTTATGAATACCCATAGCATCAAAAACTAAGCGCATAGGACCACCTGCCTTTACACCACTACCTTCTTTAGCGGGTTGCATAAAGACTTTAGTAGCGCCATGACGTCCAATAACCTCATGATGAATCGTACCATTTTTTAGAGGTACTTTAATCATAGAGCGACGAGCCTGATCCATTGCTTTTTGAACAGCTACCGGCACTTCTTTTGACTTACCTTTACCCATACCAATACGACCATCCCCATCACCAACAACAGTTAGCGCAGAGAAAGCCATGATACGACCACCTTTAACTACTTTAGTTACGCGATTAACTGCGACCATTTTTTCAATCAGGCCGTCACCACGTTCTTCAATTTCATGTTTTGCCATCTGAAAGTCTCCAATTATTAGAAGCTTAAACCATTTTCACGTGCAGCTTCAGCCAAAGCTTTCACTCGACCGTGATATTGGAAACCTGAACGATCAAAAGCAACTTTTTCTACGCCTACTGCTTTAGCTTTCTCAGCAATGCGCTTTCCTACTACTGCAGCCGCCTCGACGTTGCCACCAGATTTCAGACTACCACGCACTTCAGCTTCCAATGTAGAGGCTTGAGCCAATACTTTATCACCTTCAGCACTAATTACTTGAGCATAAATATGATTATTGCTACGGAACACACATAATCTTACCATTTTCAAGTCCGCAATACGTGCACGGGTTTTGCGTGCACGACGGAGTCGGGTTGTATGTTTATCCATTAGTGAACCTCAATTATTTTTTCTTGGCTTCTTTCATCACTACCACTTCACCTACATAACGAACACCCTTACCTTTATAAGGCTCAGGAGAACGGAATGCACGAATTTCAGCAGCGACTTGACCAACCACTTGTTTATCTGCACCAGTCAAAATGATCTCTGTTTGGCTAGGAGTTTGAACAGAAACACCTTCAGGCATTTCATATACGATTGGATGAGAAAAACCTAAAGACAAATTCAAAACTTTGCCTTGAGCTTGAGCACGATAACCCACACCAATCAATTGTAGTTTTTTCTCAAAACCTTCTGAAACACCTTTAACCATATTATTAACTAATGCACGAGCAGTACCTGACATAGCATTTGCCTGCTTACTGTCATTTTTTGCAGCAAAAGTTAATTTACCATCGTTTAATTCAATGGCGACATCAGAATGCAAAGGAAAGGACAACTCGCCATTCTTACCCTTGATAACCAATGCTTCTGTTCCAAATTTTACTTCTACACCAGCAGGAACAGTCACTGGGTTTTTTGCGACACGTGACATTTACTTTTCTCCACTAGGCTACGATGCACAACAACTCACCACCGACGCCCTCAGAGCGAGCCTTGCGGTCAGTCATCACACCTTTAGAAGTACTAACAATAGCGATACCCAATCCATTCATAACATTAGGAATTTCGCTAGAAGCTTTGTAAATACGCAAACCTGGACGTGAAACACGTTTAATTTGCTCAATCACAGGACGGCCTGCATAATATTTCAATTGAATTTCCAATACCGGCTTCGCATCAGCAGAAACCGAAAAATCCTCGATATAACCTTCTTCTTTCAAGACTTTTGCAATTGCACACTTTAATTTAGAGGAAGGCATGGCAACTGCTACCTTATTGGCACGTTGCGCATTACGAATACGAGTCAACATATCGGAAATAGGATCATGCATACTCATTATTAATACTCCTATTACCAGCTAGCTTTAACAACACCGGGAATCTCGCCACGCATAGCGATTTCACGGATTTTAATACGACCCAAACCGAATTTACGGAAAGTACCACGAGGACGACCTGTCAAAGCACAACGACGGCGTTGACGTACAGGAGCTGCATTACGCGGAATGGATTGGAATTTCAGACGAGCTTCGAAACGCTCCTCTTCAGTTGCATTCGCATCATTAATAACAGCAAAAATTGCCTCACGTTTGGCTGCAAACTTTTTCGCCAGAGCTTGACGTTTCAGTTCACGATTAATAAGTGCTTTCTTAGCCATGATTATCCTTTAAACGGAAACTTGAACAGTGACAATAAAGCTTTAGCTTCCTCATCAGTTTTTGCAGTAGTTGTAATAGTAATATTCAAACCACGCAAAGCATCAATTTTATCGTATTCAATTTCCGGGAAAATGATTTGCTCGCGAACACCCATGTTGTAATTACCACGACCATCAAATGATTTGCCACTTACACCACGGAAGTCACGTACACGAGGTAATGCAATAGTAATCAAACGATCCAAGAATTCAAACATTTGATCACGGCGCAATGTTACTTTGCAACCGACAGGATAATTATCGCGAATCTTAAAACCTGCGATAGATTTACGAGCAACAGTAACGACTGGTTTTTGACCAGCAATTTTCTCTAAGTCAGATACCGCGTGCTCCATAACTTTTTTATCAGCAACAGCTTCTCCGACACCCATATTTAAAGTAATTTTTTCAATACGGGGAACTTCCATTACTGACTTGTAACCAAATTGTTTAATCAGTTCAGGAACAACTGTATCTTTATAAAACTCTCTCAAACGAGCCATGTTATCTCCTTATGCTCCAATAACAGAGCCATTTGATTTGAAGAAACGAACGCGCTTAATTTTGCCTTCATTCTCAATCAGTTTAATACCAACACGGTCTGCTTTATTAGTTTCCGGATTCAGGATTGCAACATTAGAAATATCCAACGGCATTTCTTTAGCAACAATACCACCCTCAATACCACGCATCGGATTAGGTTTTTGGTGGCGTTTTACAACGTTAATACCTTCAACAACGACTTTACTACCCAATACGCGAACTACTTGACCTTGCTTACCTTTATCCTTACCAGTGATCACAACAACTTGGTCACCTTTAATGATTTTATTCATCGCGCTATTCCTTATAACACTTCAGGCGCCAATGAAACGATTTTCATAAATCGCTCAGTACGCAACTCGCGGGTTACCGGACCAAAAATACGGGTACCCAGAGGTTCAAGTTTATTGTTTAACAACACAGCGGCATTGTTATCGAATTTAATCAACGCACCATCAGGACGACGCACACCTTTAGCAGTACGAACAACAACTGCATTGTATACATCACCTTTTTTAACACGACCACGCGGGGCCGCATCTTTAACTGCGACTTTAATAATATCGCCAACAGAAGCGTAGCGACGCTTAGATCCGCCCAACACTTTGATGCACATCACACGACGCGCACCAGAGTTATCAGCCACATCTAAGATGGTCTGCATTTGAATCATATTAGTACCTTTAAATTAACCAACTTAATTTACCATTTTCATATAACTCGCCCACTTGTTTCAATTGAGCTAACTAAATGAAACCATCACGGTTCTAGTAAACCAGTCTTGGATCCCGAAGGGAAGAAACTTCCAGAAGAAACTGAAAGATAAGAAACGAAGTTTACACGCAAATTCACTTTGGCGCAACACTTCGTTTCTTATTAAAGCTAACTGTCTTAAATTTTAAACAGTACGCGCTTTCTCAACCAGTTCTTTAACAACCCAAGATTTGGTTTTTGACAGTGGACGAGATTCCGCAATTACTACAACATCGCCAATTCCATATTGATTATTTTCATCATGGGCATGGATTTTAGTTGATAAACGGATAATTTTACCGTACAGAGGATGTTTTACTTTACGTTCAACCAATACTGTCACAGTTTTGTCCATTTTGTCGCTTACCACTTTGCCTTGCAAAGTACGAACATTTTTATTTTCGCTCATTACTTAGCACCTTTTTCAGTTAAAATGGTTTTAATACGAGCAATATCGCGACGTACACGTTTTAATTCGCTTGGTTTACCCAATTGACCAGTTGCGTTTTGCATACGTAAGCCAAACTGAGCTTTCAACAAGTCCAACAAATCTGCATTTAATTGCTCAATAGATTTGTCTTTCAATTCATTTGCTTTCATTATTGACCTACCTGTCTTACTACAAAGGTCGTAGGAATAGGCAATTTGGCAGCAGCTAATTCAAATGCTTCACGAGCCAAAGCCTCTGGAACACCGTCCATCTCATACAACACTTTGCCTGGTTTGATTTCGGCAATGTAATATTCCACGTTACCTTTACCGCCACCCATACGAACTTGAATAGGTTTTTCAGTAATTGGTTTATCAGGGAATACACGAATCCAAATACGACCACCACGTTTAATGTGGCGAGTCATTGTACGACGAGCAGCTTCGATTTGACGGGCAGTCAAACGACCGCGACCAACGGCTTTCAAACCGAACTCACCGAAACTTACTTTGTTACCGCGGGTGGCAATACCAGTATTGCGACCTTTTTGTTGCTTGCGGTATTTCAGTCTAGTTGGCTGCAGCATTACGTCCACCTGCCTTTCTTTGTTTCTTTTCATGCTCAGGTTTAGCTGAAGTCTTTACATTACCTTCAGTATAGACCCAAACTTTCAGACCCAGCACGCCATAAGTAGTATGAGCTTCGCTAGTTGCATAATCTACGTTTGCGCGCAAAGTATGCAGAGGTACTCGACCTTCACGGTACCATTCGCTACGAGCAATATCTGCACCATTCAGACGACCTGAGGTCATAATCTTGATACCTTTTGCTCCTGAACGCATAGCATTTTGCATAGCGCGTTTCATAGCACGGCGGAATTGAACGCGTTTTTCCAATTGCTGAGCAATACCATCAGCAATAATTTGTGCATCCAATTCAGGTTTACGGATTTCTTCGATATTCACATGAACAGGCACGCCCATCAAGGCTTGCAAATCACGTTTCAGAACTTCGATATCCTCACCTTTTTTACCAATTACTACGCCTGGACGGGCAGAGTGAATGGTAATGCGTGCAGATTTTGCAGGACGCTCAATAACTACGCGACCAACAGAAGCATTCGCCAATTTATTACGTAGGTAGTTACGAACATCAATATCTTGTTTCAAAACAGCAGAAAAGTCGGTGCTTTTAGCAAACCATTTTGAAGCCCAGTCTTTAGTTACCGCCAGGCGAAAGCCTGTAGGGTTAATCTTTTGTCCCATAGCTTTTCCTTAGTTGCCCACTGTCACATTGATATGACAAGTTTGTTTTTCAATGCGGTTACCGCGACCTTTGGCACGAGCTTGGAAACGTTTCAAGCTTGGACCTTTGTCAACAAAGATAGTTACCACTTTCAACTCATCAATGTCGGCACCGTTATTGTGCTCGGCATTAGCAATAGCTGATTCCAATACTTTTTTAATCAACTCAGCACCTTTTTTAGGGCTGAAAGTCAAAATATTCAAAGCTTGGGCAACGTCTTTACCACGAATCAAATCAGCTACCAAACGAGCTTTTTGAGCTGAAATACGGGCATTTTTATGTTGTGCATTTACTCTCATGATTCACCTTATTTCTTTTTAGCCTTTTTATCAGCCAAGTGGCCTTTAAAGGTACGGGTCAATGAGAATTCACCTAATTTATGACCAACCATGTTATCACTGATAAACACCGGCACATGCGTGCGGCCGTTGTGTACAGCAATGGTCAGACCGATAAAATCAGGCAGAATGGTAGAACGACGAGACCAAGTTTTAATCGGGCGCTTGTCGTTGCTTGCACGAGCAGCATCTACTTTTTTCAGCAAATGCAGGTCTACATATGGGCCTTTTTTCAATGAACGAGCCATACTAATTAACCTTTATTTGAGTAACGACGACGAACAATCATGTTATCCGTGCGTTTGTTATTACGAGTGCGGTAGCCTTTAGCAGGAGTACCCCATGGGCTAACCGGTTCGCGAGCTTCACCGGTACGACCTTCACCACCACCATGCGGGTGATCGACAGGGTTCATGACAACACCACGAACGGTCGGACGAATACCGCGCCAACGATTGGCACCGGCTTTACCGATTTTTTTCAGGCTTTGCTCTTCGTTACCGACTTCACCAATGGTTGCACGGCAATCTACGTTGATTTTACGAACTTCGCCAGAGCGCAGACGGACTTGAGCGTATGCACCTTCTTTAGCCAGCAATACCGCAGAAGCACCGGCAGAACGTGCAATTTGCGCACCTTTGCCAGGTTTCATTTCGATACAGTGGATAGTCGTACCAACGGGAATGTTGCGAATCGGCAGAGTGTTACCTACTTTGATGGCAGCTTCAGCACCGGAAACCAATACAGCACCGGCTTGAATACCGCGAGGAGCGATGATGTAGCGACGCTCACCGTCTGCATAGCACAACAGTGCAATGAAGGCAGTACGGTTAGGATCGTATTCAATACGCTCTACTTTTGCAGGGATACCGTCTTTGTTACGTTTAAAGTCTACAACACGGTAATGGTGTTTATGACCGCCGCCTTTGTGACGGGTGGTGATATGACCATTATTGTTACGACCGGCAGTAGAATTTTTCTTTTCGAGCAAAGGTGCATAAGGCGCACCCTTGTGCAAACCTTCTGTTACCACGCGAACCATGCCGCGACGGCCTGCAGAAGTTGGCTTCATTTTAACGATTGCCATTTTGTTTATTCCTTATCTGCAGCTGCAGCAGCGGCTTCCAAATCCAACTCTTGACCTGCAGCCAAGCTTACATAAGCTTTTTTAACATCGCTGCGGCGGCCCAAAGTACGACCAAAACGCTTAGTTTTACCTTTAGTAGTAACGGTAGTTACAGAAGCAACTTGAACACCGAACAGCAGCTCAACAGCAGCTTTGATTTCAGGTTTGGTTGCATTTGCCAAAACTTTAAACGTCATTTGGTTGCGTTTTTCAGCCAATACGTTGCTTTTTTCAGAAACGATAGGTGCCAAAATCACTTGAGTCAAACGTTGTTGATTCATACCCATTGCTCCTCTAATTGTGCAACCGCATCTTTAGTGATGATTACTTTTTTGTAACGCAGCAAGCTGTAAGGATCAACTTGTTGAGCTTCCAAAACCAACACGTTTGGCAAGTTGCGTGAAGCCAAGTAAACATTCTCATCGAGCTGTTTGGTTACAAACAGCACTTGCTCCAGACCCAGATTTTTCACTTGTTCAGCAAAAACTTTGGTTTTAGGAGTTTCAGCAGTCAACGCTTCGATCGCAAACAAACGCTCGTCACGAGCCAATTGGGACAGGATAGTCGCCATACCGGCACGGTACATTTTACGGTTTACTTTTTGAGTAAAGTTTTCGTCGGGTTTGTTCGGGAACGCACGACCACCTTTACGCCACAGCGGAGAAGAAGTCATACCGGAACGGGCACGGCCGGTACCTTTTTGACGCCATGGTTTTTTGGTTGAGTGTTTTACTTCGGCACGGGTTTTTTGAGCGCGGTTGCCAGAGCGGGCGTTTGCCAAGTAGGCATTTACCAGCTGATGAACCAACGCTTCATTGTATTCGCGAGCGAACAATGCATCAGAAACAGACAGACTGCCTGAAACTTGTCCTTTAGCGTCAATTACTTTCAATTCCATTACGCACCTACTTTCACGCTAGGACGAACTACAACATCGCTGTTGACCGCACCCGGAACAGCACCCTTAACCAACAACAGTTGGCGTTCTGCATCAACACGGACAACTTCCAGTTTTTGGACAGTTGCCTTGGTGTTGCCGTATTGACCGGCCATGCGTTTACCGGGGAACACGCGACCTGGGTCTTGCGCCATACCGATAGAACCTGGAACACGGTGAGAACGGGAGTTACCGTGGGAAGTACGTTGGGCACCGAAGTTATGACGTTTGATCGTACCGGAGAAACCTTTACCTTTAGAGGTACCGGTTACATCGACCAGTTGACCGACTTCAAACATAGAAACGGTGATTTCGTCACCGGCTTTCAATTCAGCCAGTTTTTCTTCAGTCAAAGCAAACTCGATCAAACCGCGACCGGCTTCAACACCTGCTTTTGCAAAGTGTCCGGCTTCGGCTTTGTTGACACGGTTAGCTTTTTTCTGACCAAAGGTAACTTGAACGGCAGTATAGCCGTCAGTATCTTTGGATTTTACTTGTGTAACGCGGTTGGCAGACATATCC
Source organism: Neisseria sp. HMSC065D04 (assembly GCF_001815675.1). Classification (NCBI taxonomy): domain Bacteria; kingdom Pseudomonadati; phylum Pseudomonadota; class Betaproteobacteria; order Neisseriales; family Neisseriaceae; genus Neisseria; species Neisseria sp. HMSC065D04. Next base: position 10,452 of record NZ_KV821536.1, on the reverse strand, counting down.
AAAACGGTTACCGGAACAGAAACACCCTGTTCGTCGAACACGCGGGTCATACCAACTTTGCGTCCAACCAGACCTAAAGTCATGATTATTTTCCTTTTAAAGTAAAGGGGCGGGCTACGATTGGCCTGCCTTCGGACAATGATAAAACTTGGCACATTTGTACCAAGCCCTGCACTATACCACGACAATAAAGAAGTTTTCAAGAAAAATCTTAGGCTTGCCGCAGATTATTTACTGCCATCCGAGCGATTTGGGTTTTATCCGATCCATCGATATTCTGTTCTGAATTTTGACAGTCTTAAATTATCGTTCAACGATATAAAAGGCCGTCTGAAATTTCATCTACAACAAAATTTCAGACGACCTCTTCTCAATACATGGTTATTTTACGCTACTCGGATACGCTTTATACCGAGAATGCTATTTCTGCAACTCTGTCGGTGGGTTTTGCTCGGGCTGGCGCGTGTGCAATTTATACCAACCAAACAACCGCACCAAACATAAAAAGGCAATCAAGGGCATACATAAAGCGGAAACCAAATAACGCGGGTTGCCGGTATTGAGGATGTTTCCTCCTGCCGACAGAGTTAATGCAGCATTAAACCATTCCCACAATGAAGGCACGCTGAAAGCCAACACGGCAATCAGTCCGAGCGTCCGGAAAATACCGATGGGCAAAATCTGACGTTTTAGCACTGTACGGTTTAGCTGTAACAAGACAATCAATCCGAACCCGATGATGATGACCATGCCGCCGTTTGCAACGATTTGCAGGCTGTTGAACGCGATGTCGGGCGTTACCGCCAGTCCGCCGTCTGAAGCAGGAGCCGCTTGCTGCTGAAGGTTAAGCCCTTGAACGATATTTAAAACGAAACCATAAACCATATCGGCAAGCATAATACCTATAGGCAAAGAAGTGAGCATTCGTCTTAGCATGGTTGTGTCTAATAATGATGAAGAAGATACGGATGGAAACTAATGTGGTTTCAGACGACCTATTCACACTATATACATCCATTTAAGAAGGGTCGTCTGAAAAGTGGCAGACGGTATTGTAGCGGATTGCAGCCTCAAACGTATGTAAAATTAAATTTAGCCTAAGTCATAAAATCCTGTAATTTTCCACCAATCATTTAACTTTGGGAGTAAAATCCCAAAATATTAATTTGCATCATGATTTACGGCTTGGATGTCTCGACGTAAGTTTTAGATTTACAATTTCAGACGACGTTGGGATGCTATTTTGTAATTTTCCAACAAAGCCGTATGCCATTTATCAACGGATTGACTGAAAGGACGCTTCACATGAGTAATGCAAAACGCGATGTAACCCGCATCAGCCACAACACCAAAATCGTCGCTACGTTGGGGCCGGGCAGCAACAATGTTCAGTTGTTGGAAGACATGATCCGTGTAGGCGGTCTGAATGTCGTCCGTTTCAACTTCAGCCACGGCACGCCTGAATTCCATCAGGAAAACGCCCGCATCGTGCGTGAAGCAGCAAAACGCGCGGGACAGGAAATCGCCATCCTCGCCGACTTGCAAGGTCCAAAAATCCGTGTCGGCAAAATCGCCGGCGGCAGCATCGAATTGAACAAAGGCGAAACGCTGGTTCTTGATGCCGCACTCGAAGGCGAAGGCACGCGCGACGCGGTCGGTTTGGACTACCGCGACCTGCCTAATGATGTCGTCGCAGGCGATGTTTTGTGGTTGGACGACGGTTTGCTGACTTTGACCGTGGAATCCGTTGAAGGCAGTAAGATTGTTACTAAAGTTGAAAACAGCCATGTGTTGAAAAGCAACAAAGGCATCAATAAACGCGGCGGCGGTTTGTCTGCAGGCGCCTTGACCGAGAAAGACTTCCGCGACCTGAAAACCGCGATTGCCATCGGTTGCGACTACCTCGCCATCAGCTTTGTGAAATCCGCCGAAGATTTGCACACTGCCCGCGCCAAAGTCGAAGAAGAAATGAAAGGCAGTACTGCCGTTCGCCCCGGTTTGGTTTCCAAAATCGAACGTGTGGAAGCGATTGAAAACTTGGACGAAATCATCCTCGCCAGCGACGGTATCATGGTGGCGCGCGGCGACTTGGCGGTCGAAGTCGGACACGCAGCCGTCCCCGCCCTGCAAAAACGCATGATCCGCCGCGCACGCGAATTGCGCCGCTTCAGCATTACGGCAACCCAAATGATGGAATCCATGATTACCAACCCCGTACCGACCCGCGCGGAAGTCAGCGACGTGGCAAACGCGGTATTGGACGGCACCGATGCGGTGATGTGTTCCGCCGAAACTGCCGTCGGCGCGTATCCTTTTGAAACCGTCAGCCAAATGGCGATTATTTGCGCGGCTGCGGAAAAAGAACAAGATTCGCTCAACGGCGTTGCCGAACAGGTTGAGTATCCCGAAGCCGTCAGCACCAACTTGGCGATTGCCGGCGGCGCGGTCAGCGTGGCGCGCGCGGTTCACGCCAAAGCCATCGTCGCCCTGACTGAAAGCGGTTCGACCGCCTTCGAAGTCAGCCGCCACAACATCACCTTGCCGATTTTCGCGCTGACCCCGAGCATTTCCGCCCAACGCCGTATGGCGATGTACCGTGGCGTGCGCCCGCTGATTTTGGCGACCAGCACCGACCACGATACCGCGCTGAACGAAGTGGAAGCCATGTTGGTCGAACATAAAATCTTAAGCTCCGGCGACCAATACATCATCACCAGCGGTTCGCAAATGCGCGAATCCGGTTCGACCAATACGCTGGAAGTATTGCGCGTTAAATAATCGACACGCAAACGGCAGATAACCAAGAGGTCGTCTGAAAACTTGGAAACGGGTTTTCAGACGACCTTTCGTTTTCTTTTGAAGCAAGATTTTTGAGCACTGAAACACTAGGAGTCTATAATTTTTTAAGAACCTCAAGTCTAGGCACAAAGACAGAAAAGTGTGCTGCTTTGAAAGCTGGAGAATATCTAACAGGCTTGAGGGCTAATGTAAGAGCTTCAACCAATCAACTTTCAATAAGAAAGAAATGAATATGCCAAAAGATCAAATGAAAGATAATTTTTTTGACCTTATAGAAGAATTTCTAAATTTATTTAATCAGAGAGATTTTAAACAACTCGAAATCAAATTTCAGATTAACAAAGGTGTATACGAGGAAATTTTGGAAGAACTGGATGATGAAAATCTTTTAGCTAAAAAATTATCATTACCTCCCAAAGCAATAGCATTGACCGCACGAAATGATAATAGGGCAATATTTGAAGCATATGAAATGAATGGTACAGAAGAAGTTATAGGAATCGAATGCTGTTTATATGCAGATAACAAGGAAACTGACCTAACCCTAGAAGGTCGTTTTCATAAAAAAGATGGCAAATTTATTTTTGTTTATCAGGGTATTCGTGCATAAAGCTCTAATAGAGGGAACCAAGTCATCAATAAACCCCGCAATGACATCTTTACCACAGTCCCACCCTCTCCTATCTACGCAACACACAAGTTTTTCCGAAAGCGTCCAAAAATATTAGGCAAACGCGATAACGTGGTATAGAATCGAGTACCTACACTAATCAAACGGAATGACCGTTAGGAAACAACCGTATTTTGATTGAAAACTGCCGTCCTTCAGCCTCAAAATTCGCGCAAAAGCAGCTTGCAGGATTTCCGCTTCAAAGACCATCGTTTCAATTCAACATGCCGATTCCAAACCGTCAGCCCGCTCCAGACACGGAGGCGTTTGTTTCAGACGACCTCTTTATTATTTACACGCAGGTACAAGAAAATGACACACTCACCCATCAAACAAACCGTAATCTTACTCAGCGCAGTCTTCTTCTCCGGCGCAGTCCACGCTTCGGGCTACCATTTCGGTACGCAGTCGGTCAACGCGCAAGGTACTGCCAACTCTTCCAGCGCGGAAGCCGCCGACGCATCAACCATCTTCTACAACCCCGCCGGCCTGTCCAAACTCGACAGCAGCCAAGTTTCCGTCAACGCCAACATCGTCCTCCCCAGCATCCACTACGAAGCCGATTCCGCAAAATACTATCAAGGCAGCGATGTTTCCGGTTCAAAAAGCGGCAAAATCACCAAAACCACCGTCGCCCCGCACCTCTACGGCGCATACAAAGTCAATGACGACGTAACTTTGGGCTTGGGCGTGTACGTCCCCTTCGGCTCTGCCACCGAATACGAAAAAGATTCCGTACTGCGCCACAACATCAACAAACTGAGCCTCACCAGCGTCGACATCGAACCGGTCGTCGCTTGGAAAGCCAATGAAAACCATGCTTTCGGCGCAGGCCTGATCGCCCAATATTCCAAAGCCGAATTGCGCAAATATTCCGACTGGGATGCCTCCGGCTCCATCAGCCAACTTGCCAGCGGCCTTGCCTCACGCGCCGCCGGCCGCCCTGTCTCCGTCAGCGCGCAAGGCAAATCTGACGGACACGCCGAAGTAAAAGGCCACGACTGGGGCTTCGGCTATCAACTCGCTTGGATGTGGGACATCAACGACCGCGCACGGGTCGGCGTGAACTACCGCTCCAAAGTAACCCACACCCTCAAAGGCTCGGCAGAATGGGAAGCCGACGGCGCATACGCCCGCCGCGCATGGGATTTGGGCGCGCTTGCCGCCCGCGGCTACGTTCCGCATGAAAAAGCAAGCGTCAAAATCGTCACGCCTGAATCGTTATCCGTCCATGGCATGTACAAAGCCACCGACAAATTCAACCTGTTCAGCGATGTAACTTGGACGCGCCACAGCCGCTTCAACAAAGCGGAACTGGTTTTTGAAAACACCAAAAACGTCGTCAACGGCAAATCCGACCGCACCGTCATCACCCCCAACTGGCGCAATACTTACAAAGTCGCGCTCGGCGGTTCTTACCAAGTGACCGACCCGCTGCAACTGCGCGCAGGCATCGCCTTTGACCGCTCGCCCGTCAAAAACGCCGGCTACCGCATGAACAGCCTGCCCGACGGCAACCGCATCTGGTTCTCGCTCGGCGCGAAATACCATATCGGTAAAAACCACGTCCTCGATGCCGCTTACAGCCACATCCACATCAACGACACCCGCTACCACACTGCCCGCGCCACCGGCAACGATGTGGACAGCAAAGGCGCATCCGGCGCGCACTTCAAAAACCACGCCGACATTATCGGCCTGCAATACACTTACAAATTCAAGTAAGCCGTTTGGCGCCGACATCAAAAGGTCGTCTGAAAACCGATATCCAGGTTTTCAGACGACCTTTTGCCGTAAATTGACATCAGGAATGCTTCCTTCCACCTCCCATCGGACGGGTATAAAAAATAAGACCACCGTCTCAGCCGAACGCAGAAAGAATCAATAAAAAACCTCCCTGTTTGGAAGACCAGGGATAGGTGCTTGATTTATCAAATTAATAATTATGACGAACTTTTTACCCCGGCCCCTACCTTAAGAAGTAAAGCAGTCCAATTATGCGAACTGTCCGCCATAAACGATAAAGGGCTTCAAAGTGAATGAATAATTTCCAAATACTTTTGCTTCTAGGCATCTTGATGATGCTTCTCACCATCCTTCTCTACAAAAAAGGTTGGGTAAAACCCGCCGAATCCGACAGCCGTCCTCCGATTTTCTGGATTTCGATAACGGTCGTCGTCATGCTCGGCATCATTTCTTTAATCAGGTGGATGGGATGGTAATTGGCGAGAAGGGGAAGGTCGTCTGAAACCTCGATATTCGGATTTTCAGACGACCTTTTTGTTTGGCTTATTGGTGTTCCAATATTTCCATACATACGGACAAACAGCGTTTCCGTGAAAGCGTATGACGCTGATTCGCTTTGTTTTGCGGTAAATTCTGACGCTGCCTTTTGGCTTGTTTAAATAATGGTTTACTAATGAAATAATAAAAATTATTTGCATTTGTGCGACTCCGTTTATAAACTCTTACTTTTAAGACAGGCAGATGGCGGTACTTTGTCAGACTTGGGATAAAGAGACGGCGGAATTAAATATCCGATAGATATTCTTGGCGTATCAGACAGTATTTCAAACTCGATACTTTCAAACAAAATTTCTACTGCCCTGTCCAAACGGGGTCGTCTGAATTTTTTAGAGAAGTTTGTCATGTCCGTCATGCTGATACCGATAGCCCTTTTCTTCTCTTTCTTCTTTAGGGTGTTGGACGGTGACACAATCATTTGTTTTAGCCGTAACAAGTTTTTCAGCCGCGAGCTTTTGTATTGCGGAACGCGGGGCGTGTTTGTTTATCGCGCTGTCCGAGGGGAAGCCTGTGGTTCGGCCATGAAGGTTTCAACAGGCTTCATGAATATTTGCTGCGTGTGAATTCGAATGCGGTGAAGACAAAATGGGCTGGTTTTGGTCCCCATCTGGATATTAAGTTTTAAGGTTTGTTTTATATATGTTGATTGCTTTTTTGATTATGTTGCGCGAGGGTATCGAGGCGGCTTTGATCGTCGGCATCGTCGCCGGTTTTTTGAAACAGTCGGGACATTCGCGGCTGATGCCTAAGGTGTGGCTGGGCGTGGCTTTGGCTGCGCTGATGTGTTTGGGCATCGGATACGGCATCCATTCGGCAACGGGCGAGATTCCACAGAAGGAACAGGAATTTGTGGTCGGCGTTATCGGTTTGGTGGCGGTGGCGATGCTGACTTATATGATTTTATGGATGAAAAAAGCCGCCCGTTCGATGAAGCAGCAGCTTCAGGATTCGGTTCAGACGGCCTTAAACCGCGGCAACGGCCAAGGCTGGGCTTTGGTCGGCATGGCTTTTCTGGCTGTGGCGCGCGAGGGGCTGGAGAGTGTGTTTTTCCTCTTAGCGGTGTTTCAGCAGAGTCCGACTTGGTCTATGCCCGTCGGCGCGGTATTGGGGCTGCTGGCCGCCGTCGTCATCGGCGCGCTGATTTATCAGGGCGGTATGCGTCTGAATCTGGCGAAGTTTTTCCGCTGGACGGGCGCGTTTTTGATTGTGGTGGCCGCCGGTTTGGTGGCCGGTTCGCTGCGCGCGCTGCATGAGGCGGGCGTGTGGAACCACCTGCAAGAGGTAGTGTTTGATTCTTCCAAATACCTGCATGAAGACAGCCCGCTGGGCGTGCTGCTCGGCGGCTTCTTCGGCTATACCGACCACCCGACGCAGGGCGAGGTGCTGGCGTGGCTGCTGTATTTGGTTCCGGTCATGATTTGGTTTCTGCACGGCAGCAGGCCCGCCGCGGTGCAGAGGTCGTCTGAAAACCATTAGGGACTGTCGACAGCCCCTAGTGGCGCTTAAAAATTCCGTATCCCATTCTTATCAACATGCCAAAGAGGTTTGAAATGAAAAAACTCAATATAACTGCTTTATCCGTGATGCTGGCTTTGGGTCTGACCGCGTGTCAGCCGCCCGAAGCGGAAAAATCCGCGCCTGCCGCGTCAGGTGCATCAAGCGCGAATGCCGACGGCACCGTCAACATCGGCGTGAACGACACTGCCTGCGAACCGATGGAACTGACCGTACCGAGCGGACAAGTCGTGTTCAACATCAAAAACAACAGCGGCCGCAAGCTCGAATGGGAAATCCTCAAAGGCGTGATGGTGGTCGACGAACGCGAAAACATCGCCCCCGGACTTTCCGACAAAATGACCGTCACCCTGCTGCCGGGCGAATACGAAATGACCTGCGGCCTCTTGACCAACCCGCGCGGCAAGTTGGTGGTAACCGACAGCGGCTTTAAAGACACCGGCAACGAAGCCGATTTGGAAAAACTCGCCAAACCGCTTGCAGACTATAAAGTTTACGTACAAGGCGAAGCCAAAGAGCTGGTTGCCAAAACCAAAGCCTTCACCGACGCCGTCAAAGCGGGCGACATCGAAAAAGCCAAATCCCAGTTTGCCGCTGCCCGCACCCACTACGAACGCATCGAGCCGATTGCCGAACTCTTCAACGAACTCGACCCTGCCATCGACGCGCGTGAAGACGACTTCAAAGACAAAACCGAAGACGCGGCCTTCACCGGCTTCCACCGCATCGAACACGCCCTGTGGGTCAAAAAAGACGTATCCGGCGTGAAAGACATTGCCGACAAACTCATGAAAGACGTTGAAGCCCTGCAAAAAGAAATCGACGCCCTCTCCTTCCCGCCGAACAAAGTCGTCGGCGGCGCGGCAGTGTTGATTGAAGAAGTTGCCGGCAGCAAAATCAGCGGCGAAGAAGACCGTTACAGCCACACCGACTTGAGCGACTTCCAAGCCAACATCGAAGGCGCGCAAAAAATCGTCGAACTCTTCCGTCCGATGATTGCCGAGAAAAACAAAGCCCTGCTCGAGAAAGTCGATGCCAACTTCAAACAAGTCACCGACATCCTCGCCAAATACAAAACCAAAGACGGCTTTGAAACCTACGACAAACTCAGCGACGAAGACCGCAAAACCCTTCAGGCACCGATTAACGCCCTTGCCGAAGACCTGAGCCAACTGCGCGGCACACTGGGTCTCAAATAAACTTGACCCGCCCGTTTCAGACGACCTTTTGAGATACAAGGGGTCGTCTGAAAACTTATCGCTGATGCCCTCTCCACCGAAAGGGAACTGTTGTAGCGTGGGCTTTGCCCGCGAAAAACCCCAATACAGCAATCGCAGGTTGGTTCAAAATCCGACGAAACCTTTTCATTCGAACGCTTTGTCGGGTTTGCCAACCCAACCTGCCCTGCTGACAGCCGTATCAAAAATTAAACGGGTTAGCTGTATCACCGTTCCAAGATTCAGCTTCCTGCGAAGCTTGGTTTGACCCAAATGCAAGCATTTCGGAGGCCCGCTAATCCTCCGGTAGAAGAACAGGTAGGGTGTGTGGCGCAGCCACGCACGCGGAAATCGCGCAGCCCTTACCGTTTATTGGATTGATCGATGATTCAAAGTTTTCAGACGACCTTAAACGTCGTCTGAAAATTCAAAATAGCAAACTTAAACAAAACAACCGCGTACATACCGCAGCCCGAATCCCACAAAGGACTCCGCCATGAGCCAAGACAACAACTCACAACCCACCCAACCGACCAAACGCACCCTGTTCAAAACCGTCCTTGCCGCAGGCGCAGCCGGCGCGGCAGGCTGGTTCGCCGGCAAACAACAAGGCGAAACCGCCGCCGAGACCCGTCTCAACGAACACTCCCCGCAAGCCTACCCCTGCTACGGCACGCACCAAGCCGGCATCACCACCCCGCACCAGCTCTTCGGCATCATGTGCGCCTTCGACGTAACCGCCAAAGACCCCAAACAACTCGAAAACCTCTTCCGCACCCTCACCGCCCGCATCGAATTCCTCACCCAAGGCGGCGAATACCAAGACGGCGACGAAAAACTCCCCCCCGCAGGCAGCGGCCTGCTCGGCAAAACATTCCGCCCCGACGGCCTCACCATCACCGTCGGCGTCGGCAGCAGCCTCTTTGACGACCGCTTCGGACTCAAAGACAAAAAACCCCGCCACCTCCAAGAAATGCGCGACTTCCCCAACGACCGCCTCCAAAAACCATGGTGCGACGGCGACCTCAGCCTCCAAATCTGCGCCTTCACCCCCGAAACCTGCCAAGCCGCCCTGCGCGACATCATCAAAAACACCGCCCAAACCGCCGTCATCCGCTGGAGCATAGACGGCTGGCTGCCCAAAGCCGAACCCGGCGCCATCGCCGCCCGCAACCTCTTAGGCTTCCGCGACGGCTCCGGCAACCCCGACGTATCCGATCCTAAAATTGCCGACCAAGTCCTCTGGACGGGCATCGCCGCCAATAGCCAAGACGAACCCGCCTGGGCGAAAAACGGCAGCTACCAAGCCGTCCGCCTCATCCGCCACTTCGTCGAATTCTGGGACAGAACCCCCTTGCAGGAACAAACCGAAATCTTCGGCCGCCGCAAATACAGCGGCGCCCCCATGGACGGCAAAAAAGAGAGCGACACCGCCGACTTCGCCAAAGACCCCGACGGCAAAACCACCCCCAAAGACAGCCACATGAGGCTCGCCAACCCGCGCGACCCCGAGTTCATGAAAAAACACCTGCTCTACCGCCGCGCCTTCAACTACTCGCGCGGCCTCGCCGCCAACGGCCAGCTTGACGTCGGCTTGGTGTTCATCTGCTACCAAGCCAACCTCGCCGACGGCTTCATCTTCGTCCAAAACCTGCTCAACGGCGAACCGCTGGAAGAATACATCAGCCCCTTCGGCGGCGGCTATTTCTTCATCCTCCCCGGCGTCGAAAAAGGCGGCTTCCTCGCCCAAAGCCTGCTCAGCGCGTGAACACAGATTTAGGATAAACCAACCCGTAGCGTGGGCTTTGCCCACGACCTTTCACCGAACATCCGAATCCAATTATCCCTGTTCATTCTGACGGCGCAGAGGTCTTATCCGTAAAGCTCTCTCTGCAAAAAGGTCGTCTGAAAACTATAGTCAATTAAAATCAAAATAGGACAGTAGCG
>NZ_KV821535.1:0-495 GCF_001815675.1 Neisseria sp. HMSC065D04 | reverse complement strand
TCATCATCTGTGCGAAGAAGGCGAGCATTTGAGCATCTTTGGCATCGGTTTTGGTCAGCGACTGCGATTGGGCAAACTGATGCGTCTGACGCGGGTTGGCGATGATCACGGCTATGCCTGCGCGGTGGATGGCTTTGGCGGCGGGAATTTCGAGACCGCCGGTGCTTTCCATGACGACGAGGGCGACGTTGTGTTTTTTCAGGTATTCGATAGTATGGGCGATACCTTTGGGGTTGTTGGTTCCGGTTTTGGTTTTAGACAAAGACGAAACGGCGATGACGAAGTTTCGTTTGGCGATGTCGATGCCTGCACAGTTGTATTGGGTACTCATCATAAACCTGCCTTGCATTCGGTTGTGTTGTCTGGCAACTGTCCGGTTGTGTCGATGGGTTGCCCGGCCGCTCCCTGAGCTACGCAACGGTTGTTTGCCTTGGTCGGATGCGGGTGGCGGCGGGCGGTTGGTTGCTATGATACGGGTGTTTCGATATACAAGGT
>NZ_KV821534.1:0-307 GCF_001815675.1 Neisseria sp. HMSC065D04 | reverse complement strand
AGCCTTCTCACTGCGCACACTAAGGCAGTATTGCAGCCCGCTACCTTTTCAAACGACCTTTCCACATAGGTCTCCCCATGTATCCTGATCTGACGGCCGAATGAAACGGGACAGGCATGGCGGCATTACCCGCCCGACACGAAGGCCGTCCGACTCCGGACTGGATTCGGACGGCCTTTTCATTACCGGATCTGCAGCTGCGCACATTCCCGTTTGGGAGGGCGCACTCGGGTTTATTTTTTAGCGGCGGGGGTGGCGGCTTTGTTTTGAGCGGCCGGGGCGACGGTTGCTTCCGCCTTCAGTTTGG
>NZ_KV821533.1:0-268 GCF_001815675.1 Neisseria sp. HMSC065D04 | reverse complement strand
TTTTCAGACGACCTTTTTCATCGCTATTGCTTCACAGGTTTCAAAGTCGGCAAAACCGTATCCCAAATCGCAAGGACTTCGGCTTCGCTGCGCTTCGTCCCGTCTTTTTTATCCGCGCCAAACTGCATCATGATGCGCGGATCGCCGCCGTCGCGCTCCCAAAAGAACATATATTTGTTGCCGCCCCATTTCACCAATTTTTCCTCGCCCGACATGCCGTTGATGGTGCGTTTGCCTTGGCGGATGGTGCGGGTTAACGCTTTAACCA
>NZ_KV821532.1:52824-56627 GCF_001815675.1 Neisseria sp. HMSC065D04 | reverse complement strand
GACGAGAATAACAGTTATCAATGAACAAAAGCATGGGGGTACGGCCTTTTAGGGTTGTTTGACGGCGGCGATGTTTTCGGGCGAATTGATAAACGCCCACATCTGCTCTTCGGTTCGGAAAACTCCGTTACGGACAATATAATGCAGCGGATGCTTAATCAGCGCATCCGCTTTGCGGACAAATACACGCATATTGCTGCTGTTTGCCGCCATTTCCAACACTTTGGCGGCAAAAGCGGGGCGGTGCAGCTTGTCGTGCATCAGCGGATGGCGGGCGATGTATTCGTTCAGAGGCTTGCCGCTGCTGTGGAAATCCGTGTGCAGCGGGTCGAGGAATACAATAAAAAAAGGCATCTTGCCCAAATAATCGTCTGCATCGTTCATAAGCGTTTCGGACGGAATATTTATATCGACATAATATCACAGTTAACCCCGATTCTTGATTCCAATCAGGTCGTCTGAAACATCGCTTGCCTCCTTCCGAAATATTCACTTAAAATCAGTCTTACATTCCAAAAAGAGATTTGCTTATGGGTTTCAAACTTACTCCGATTGATGTTGTTGATGACATCAGCCGCGAAGATTTTTATCAGAATTATCTCAAGCCGCGCCGTCCCGTCGTGATCAAAGGACTGACCCGCAACTGGCCTGCCCGTGACAAATGGTCGCTGGACTATATGAAAGAAACCGTCGGCGATATCGTCGTCCCCTTGTACGACAGCGCCAAAGCCGACCCTTCCGCGCCGATTAACGCCGCCAGTACGGAAATGCGCTTCAGCGATTATATCGATCTGATCAAACGCGAGCCGACGGATTTGCGGATTTTCTTATTTGACCCCATCAAACACGCTCCCGCCTTGCTGAACGATTACGTTTTCCCCAAAGAGCTGATGGGCGGATTCTTAGACCGTTACCCTACCCTGTTTTTCGGCGGTGCAGGTTCGGAAACCTTCCTGCACTACGACATCGATATGGCGCACATCTTCCATACGCATTTCGGCAAGAAACACATCATCTTGTTCGATTACAAATGGAAAGAGCGCCTGTTCCGCATTCCTTTCGCCACTTACGCGCTGGAAGACTACCACGTCGACAATCCTGATACAGAACGTTTTCCCGAGCTTGAAGGCATTGAAGGCATCGAATGCTTCCTCGAATACGGCGATACCTTGTTCATGCCGACCGGCTGGTGGCATTGGATGAAATACCTTGACGGCTCATTCTCCATCTCCCTGCGCGCATGGGATGAAAGCTGGGCGGTTAAGGCGCATAGTTTGTGGAACCTGACCGTACAGCGCAAGTTCGACGACTTCATGAAAGCCCGCTTTAAAGCACGCTACATGAATTGGAAAGAACAGCTTGCCTGCAAACGCGCCCGCCGCGCATGGGAACGCGGCCTGCCTCGTTAAAACACACTTAAAGGTCGTCTGAAAACAGTATTTCAGACGACCTTTATCCGCAAATTGCCCCGTATCCAGCGCAAAACTTGAAGCAATGAATGGCATTGCTTACTCAATACCGACACGGCGCGTAAGGCAAAAATGCAACAAATGCGAGATACAAGGCTCATATTTTTTTAAACGTCGGCGATAGCTGAAACCAATCTGTCAAAGCAGGCGGATTGACCCTGCTCCTGCCTGCTTTGCCCCATTTTTTTAACCGGAGTGCATCATGCAAACACCTCTAAAATTCTTCACCGCCCTTGTTTTAACGGCATCGGCATTCTCAGCATCCGCTCACGGCATGCATAAACATAAGCCGCTGACCTTTGAAGAGCTGCCCAAAATCTGCCAACAATACTTCACACGCGCGGAGAATTGTTACAAAAAGGCAGGCGCCAAATCCGATTTTCAGCGCAACAATACAAAATTCCTGTTTCAATCCCTGCCTGCCGCCGATTTAACGCAGCGTGAAACCATGTGCAAAATTGCCATGGATTCGTTCGCCGAAAAAACGCGCTCGCTTCATTGCGAATAAGATTTTTGCCGGAAAGATATAGCAAAGGTCGTCTGAAAACCTATTTTGTGTTTTCAGACGACCTTTTTTCAGACGACCTTAAAAGAAGTAATTCGCCAGCAGCAAACCGAATGCCAAGCTGAACGCCATGCTCAAGAGGCCGGGGATCATAAAGCTGTGGTTGAAAATAAATTTGCCGATTTTGGTCGAACCCGTGCTGTCAAAATCAATCGCTGCGATAATCGGACCGTAGTTCGGGATGAAGAAATAGCCGTTCACCGCGACAAACGTGCCGATGATAATCGGAGCGGGAATGCCCAGCGAAATACCGATGGGGAACAGCGTTGCAACGGTCGCCCCTTGGCTGTTGACCAATACAGACAAAACGAACAGGGCAAACGCAAAAGTCCACGGCGCAGTTTCGACCAAATGCGATACGGTTTCTTTGACTTCGGCCAGATGACCGTGCATCAATGTGTCGCCCAGCCATGCCACGCCAAAAACGGCGATAACGGCGCGCATCCCCGCATGGAACACCGAGCCTTTGGTAATCGCGTTACCATTCGGTTTGCAAAGCAGGATAATCAGCGCGGCAGCGGAAAGCATGACGATTTCGATGGTGTGCGCCATGCCCATCAGTTTCGGGCCTTCTTCCGTTTGGAAAGTCGGGCGCAACTCCGGTACGGCGCCCATGACCACCACCAGCAATGCGGCGGCAAGGAAAATCCCGACCGAAAGTTTCGCCTCTTTGCTGACGGGCGCGTTGGAAACTTCAGTCGAATCTTTTTCGTTGGCTTCTATATATTCCGGGTCTTTCAGCAACGCCTGATAATGCGGGTCATCTTTCAACTCTTTGCCGAGCTTGTTGACGAATATGCAGGCAAGGCCGATACCTAAAATAGTTGAAGGAACAGTCACTTTCAGCACATCAGCCATCGTGATGTGTTGCGGTTCAAGGTAGGTCACGCAGGCGACGACCGCGGCCGCAATCGGGCTGGCAACAATGGCGAATTGCGACGCGATGACCGCCATCGTCAACGGACGCGACGGGCGGATACCGTTGCGGCGGCTGACTTCGGCGATAACGGGCAATACCGAATAAGCGACGTGTCCCGTGCCTGCCAATACGGTAAACAGATAAGTCACCATAGGGGCGATGAAAGTGATGTATTTCGGATTGCGGTGTAAAACGCGGGTGGCGATTTTAATCATGTAGTCCAAGCCGCCGCTTGCCTGCATCGATGCGGCAGCGGAAACGACCGCCATAATCATCAGCATCACGTCAATCGGCGGACTGGTCGGCTCAAGATGGAAACCGAAGGCCAAAACTGCCAGCCCGATACCGCCGAGCACACCCAAGCCGATACCGCCGACCTGCGCGCCGATTAAGATACACACCAGTACGATGGCGAACTGGATAAAAAACATTGTGGACATGAACACTCCATTGTTTGTAAAAAAATCTTGAAGAGGAAACGGATTAAAGCGGATATCGGCGGAAGCTGCTGTTGCATTACATCTGATATCCATATTTCTGTTTTTATTTTAAATACCAACACTTTATCCGATTAAATCGGGCGTGATTATAGAGTAAGCACTCGTTATTAACAATGTTTTACTGAAATTAAGACATCAAAGATCGTCTGAAAACACCGAAATTCATTTTTTCAGACGACCTTTTTTCAAGAAAGCCTGTTCAACGCAAGAATGCTTGGCGCGGTTGACTGCGTGCCTCATACGAAATTTATTTTTGACTTTGAGTCAATCCATTCAACAAGACTCGGTTTCCCATCCCAAGCCGCACCATCCTGATATATGGTGGATTAACTTTAAATCAGGACAAGGCG
>NZ_KV821532.1:31865-52724 GCF_001815675.1 Neisseria sp. HMSC065D04 | reverse complement strand
GCCGTACTGGTTTAAAGTTAATCCACTATAAATTTTCATTTTCTTGCATCCGGCCTTATCGAAATCAGCCGAAACATCCCCATAATACTGCCGTTATACCACTTCATATTTGAAAGAAAGCGATGACTGCCATCCTGATTATCCTCGGTCTGATTGCCATAGCGGTCGGCATTTTTGGCACGATTTACCCCGCCCTGCCGGGATTGGGCTTGATGTTTGTCGGCACATGGCTGTTGGGCTACGCCGGCGACTATCAGGTTTTCGGTTCCGGCACACTCATTTTCCTTGCCGTTGTCGCCATTTTCGGCACGGCAATGGATTATGTCGCGGGCGCGTTGGGGGCAAAATATACGGGGGCGAGTAAAACCGCCGTCTGGGGGGCGTTTATCGGCGGCATTGTGGGCGCATTCTTCGCCATCCCCGGCCTGCTGTTAGGCCCTCTGATTGGCGCAGCCAGCGGCGAATTCATCGCCCGCAAGGACTCTTGGCAGGCAGGCAAAGTCGGCATCGGTACGTTTATCGGCTTTATCATCGGTACGGTTGCCAAAATCGGCTGCGCGCTGACCATTATGCTGACTGTCCTATCCGTATGGCTGGCTTCGTTTTTCTAAGCCATATCTTCAAAACGAAAGGTCGTCTGAATTTTCAGACGACCTTTGATTTTTGAACGCTTATTTGTTACAGCAGGCTTTATATTTCTTACCGCTGCCGCAAGGGCAAGGGTCGTTGCGTCCGGTTTTGTCGCCTTCGCGACGTACCGTTTGCGGTTTGTTGATGATTGCCTGCCAATACCAATAGATATCCAGCAACACATGCGGCAGCTCGGATTCGAGCTGTGCCAGTTCTTTTTCGGTCAGGTGCAGGATGATTTCGCCGTTTCGCTCTTCATCGTAAATCCCGCCCAAAGCCATAATCGGATAGAACAAATCTTCAAACTCTTCCTGATCAACCGCTTCAAACCAATCGGTCGGAACGATATCCAAAGCATAGAGATAAGCGTTACACCAAGTATAAATATCGGGATTGGAGGCAGCATCTTCGTATAACCACAAATCGGGCAGCATTTTTTTACTGAGTTTGATACGCAAATCCGCCGCCAAACCGATGACCAAACGCTCGATTTCGGTGCGCTCTTTGGCATCAAATAAGGATTCGTCGCCCAAAACTTCAGGCAGCCAGTCATTCGGGTTCAGCGCATCGGGACCGCTCAACAAAGCCATCATAAACGCCTGCACCTCATCGCAGCGCATGGTGTTGTGGTGTTCCGATTTGGCATCGAGCAGCTCCATCAGGCGTACGCGCGACGCTTCGTCAAATGCTTGCAATTGCATGGTTATTCCTTAATTTTAAATGGTATGTTTCTATAGTGGATTAACTTTAAACCAGGACGGCGTTACCTCGCCTAACTTTAAACCAGTACGGCGTTGCCCCGCCTTGTCCTGATTTAAATTTAATCCACTATATTCTCTAAGGGGTCGTCTGAAAACGGTTTAGGCGATACGTTGGCGCATTTGCTCGAAAAGGCATACCGTTGCCGCCATGGCGACGTTTAACGACTCGGTCTGTCCCAACATCGGGATTCTGACGCTGCCGTCAACTTTTTCCAAAATTTCCCGACTCACGCCGCTGCCTTCATTGCCAAAAACCCAAGCGCAAGGGGCTTTTAAATCCAGTTGGTACAAATCGGAAGGGTTGCGCCCGTCCAAAGCAGTCGCCCATATTTTGTCCTGATAAGCATCCAGCCAATGCGCTAGAAAAACGCGGCTGTATATGTCCAGCAGAAAATGCGCCCCCATACCCGCACGCAATACTTTGGGCGACCAAATATCGACGCATTCCTTACCCAACACAATCTGCCTAATGCCCGAAGCTGCTGCGCTGCGTAAAACCGTCCCGACATTGCCCGGATCTTGCAACCTGTCCAACACCACGCAGTCGCCGCTTAAAGACAAATCACCTTGCGGCGGAATCTCTATCCAAGTCATCACATCGTCGGCATCGTTCAGACTGGTGATTTTAGACAAGGCTTCGTTTCCGACCAAAGTAATACCATCTTCGTCCAAGCTGCTGATTAAATTTCGGATTTCAGGATGCGTGTTTTTACTTTCGGGCAAATACACTTGCTTGGGCGTGTATCCCGCCTCTAAATAGACCTGCAAAAGATGCACGCCTTCCAACACGGTTTGCCCGTATTCACGGCGTGCTTTAGATTGTGTCAACAGCTTGGACAAATGCTTGAGCTGCTCGTTTTGCGCGGAGGTAATCAATTTCATGTGCCGCATTATATAGCGGATTCAAATAAAAAGGATACAGCTCAATACCGTCCGACTTTGTTCAACCTGCTTTTTCAGACGACCTCAAGATGCATCCGATCAAAAACAAAATCCCTGCCCGAATAGCTCGGGAAGGGATTTTCTCTACTTGATGGAAATCTGTATCTCTATGCAGCTTAATGAACGACGGAATCCTGTTGAACCTGCGTTTCGGTTCGAACTGTAGTCTGACTCACACCTTTGTCATTCTTTGCGGATTCAGGCATTACCACGGCATCCGAAGCATTTTTGGCTGTCGGATTGGCGGCTACGGGTACGATATTTTCCTGTTGGTTTTTGGTTTCAACAGCTTTTTCAGCAACCATGCCTGAAGAGTCACCCTTCACTTGCGGACCGAATTGCCATACGGCCACGGCAACCGCTGCCACGCTGGCGGCAACGGCGAAGGATTTGAAGAAGGAACTGTTCGCAGCCTGTACTTCCTTAACAACAGGCATCACAGCGGCAACTTCGGCTTCATGACGCTGTTTGTGTTCTTCGCTGATTTCCGCAAGCGTAGCGGTAAATGCCGCGCTTTGCATGAAATCCGCATCACGCCCTGTCCCTTCTTTATAGCGCATGCAATCGCCTAACAGATGGTACTCGTACCACGCTTCGGCAGCGGCATCGTCGGACAACAGACGGTCAAGCATCTCTTCGCTTACTTGGTCTCCATCCATCAGCATGGAAACATATTCTCTTGTTGTATCCATAGTTGTTACCATTTTTTTACCACCTTTGATTTTCAGAGGTTTCCAGCAGCGGCCTCAAATCTTTTGCTATTACTTCCCGCGCCCTGAAAATACGGGAGCGGACCGTTCCTATCGGACAATCCATAATTTTGGCTATTTCCTCGTAAGACAAACCGTCCATTTCCCGCAGGGTAATGGCTTTGCGTAAGTCTTCGGGCAAATGCGAAATCGTTGATTCGACTGTTTGCAGGATTTCCCGATTGATCATTTCAGCTTCCGGCGTATGGTAATCCGCAATCTGATCCGACAAATCCAGAATATCCCCGTCTTCGTTAGCAGCCTCTGCACTGACGAACGGCTGCTTTCCTGATGTTACTAAGAAATTCTTGGCTGTATTGATGGCAATCCGGTATAACCAAGTATAAAAAGCACTCTCACCCCGGAAATTCGGCAAGGCCCGATAAGCCCTAATCATTGCCTCTTGCGCCACATCATTGACTTCGTGTTCGTCTTTGACAAAACGGGAAATCAATCGAATGAGCCGACGCTGATATTTGGACATCAGCAACTCAAATGCTTTTTGTTCGCCCTTCTGCGCGCGCTCTACCAAGGCCTGATCAATCTGGCGATCATTCATATCTTACCTTTTATAATAACTGCATTATAAGCTATAAAATAGTAAAGCGTGCCGTGCCAGTTAAAGACAACTGCCGCCGTATTTAGTTCCATTTATATCTCAAAAATTTTCCGTAAACCGGTAAAAAACCGTCAAACCCTTGAAAATCGTGGCTTACCGTAAGGTTAACAATAGCAATGCAGTTTCCGTCAGTATTTGTGATAATCGGCCAGCATTTTCTGACGAACGGTACAATATGGTTTTCTTGCAACACTTTCTTAACGTTTTTATACAAAAAACCTACATTCATCATATCATCACTGCCCGCCGTCCGAATGATTCCGTCTTTTTCCAAGACCGATTCCGGCAATCCGTTGCGGTGCGGTACCAGAAAAAAGCCGTTTTCTTGGAGAATATCTTTCAGACGACCTCCGACTTCTTTTCCCTTTATCCAATCCGCGTCTGCAAACTGGTTTTGTTTCAATATGAATAAAAAATCCCGGTATAAACATACCGATGTTTCGCCGAACTGCCATTGTGCAGTTTCTGCTTCCAACAGTATCCGCGCGAAATCCGCCAGCTTTCTCGGAGAACTTTCCACAATCTCATTCTCCTTAAAAAACCGCCAAAGAATCCGGCTGCGGCGCGCTTCGCTGAATGTCTGCCAACGGCTGACTTGGAAGCGTCCGCTTTGACAAACCGTCTGATAATCCGCTTCGACAACTTCGTCTAAAATCGCCAAATCGGTTTGCAAAGAACGAATGTTGGCACAAACATGACGGTTAAAATTCGGAATGCGCTCCCGCCAAACCGGCAACGCCTCGTAACGCATCCAATTTCTTAAAAAAGCTGTATCAGCGTTACTTTCATCTTCGATGTTCGGCAGATTGCAGGCAGCGGCGTAGCTTTCCAATTCTTTTCGGGAAAACGTCAGCAGCGGCCGCCAAATTTGCGTTCCCTCATCCAGCTTGCGCCATTGCGGCATGGCGGCAAGTGCTTTAATGCCGCCGCCGCGAACCGCCGCGAGCATGAATGTTTCAATTTGGTCATCCTGATGGTGTGCCAACGCGATGATGCCGGAGGGGTCGTCTGAAAACGCCTGATAACGCGCTTTCCGTGCGGCGGCTTCGATTCCCAAGCCGTCTTTTTTGACTTCAACTTTTACGCTTCTGAACGGCATATTCCATTCTTGGCATAAGCGTGTGCAAAACACCAGCCAGTCATCCGCATTGCGGCTCAATCCGTGATGAACATGCAAAGCGTGTACGTCCAATCCAAGCTCTTCCCGCAAACACACGAGCATATGCAGCAACACCACCGAATCCAAACCGCCGCTTAATCCGACTGTTACCGTACAACCATCAGGAAGCGAACGCGCCGAAAGCCGCAAGGTATCCAACAAACTGCGGCATTGAGGCGGAAGGTTTTCAGACGACGTCGGGTTCATATGGCGTAATCTATGTTTTGTCGGCAAGGCAAGTTCTTAGAAATGAAAAAGCAGGCAGGGGGGCTTCTGCCTGCTTTTCTACACATCAATTGTTTACTTATCCGTAAACTTGCCGTAAGCCATAATCCGGTCGAAACGGCGCGACAGCAAATCCGCCATCGGCATATTTTGCGCTTCGCGCAACTCGGTTTCCAAAACCGTTTTGACGTTTTTCATGGTCGTTTCAAAGTCTCGGTGCGCCCCACCCAAAGGCTCGTTGATCACGGTATCGATCAAATCTAGTTCTTGCAGGCGTTTGGCGGTAATACCCAAGGCTTGCGCGGCATCTGCCGCTTTTTCGGCAGTTTTCCACAGAATAGACGCACAACCTTCCGGAGAGATAACCGAGTAAGTCGAATATTGCAGCATATTGACGTAATCGCCGACCGCAATCGCCAGCGCGCCACCGGAACCACCCTCGCCGATAATGGTACATAAAACCGGCACACGCAGGCGGGTCAATTCGTACAGGTTGCGTCCGATGGCTTCGGACTGACCGCGCTCTTCCGCGCCGATACCCGGATACGCGCCCGGCGTATCGACAAAAGTCATCACGGGAATATTGAATTTCTCGGCAGTTTGCATCAGGCGCAACGCTTTACGGTAGCCTTCAGGGCGCGGCATACCGAAATTGCGGCGGATTTTTTCTTTGGTGTCACGGCCTTTTTGATGGCCGATAACCATCACGCTTTGACCGTTGAAGCGCGCCAAACCGCCGACGATGGCATGGTCGTCTGAATAATGGCGGTCGCCGTGCAACTCTTCAAAATCGGTGAAAATGGCTTGAATGTAATCTAAGGTGTAAGGACGTTGGGGATGGCGTGAAACCTGCGAAATCTGAGCGGGCGTCAGCTTGTTGAAAATCGATTTGGTCAAGTCGTTGCTTTTCTTCTGCAATCTGGCGATTTCATCAGAAATATCGACGGCGGATTCGCCCTGCACAAAGCGCAACTCTTCGATTTTATTGGTTAATTCGGCGATGGGTTGTTCAAAATCCAAAAAAACTGGTTTCATAGGGTGAAGCTCTCGGTAGGGACGCTGCCGCTATCATACGCCAATCAGGCATATTTGGCAGCATTTCTCATTGAGGATATGCCGTGCAAAACGGCAGATAATCGGGCGGATGCCTTTTCAGACGACCTTTTGCGGATGATATAGTATATCTGCACTAAACAAATGAAGTGCCGTATCTTATGATAAACTTCCATTCAGTTCAATCATTTCAAACAGGCTATGAAAAACGAACACGACAATACGGCGATGCGGCTCGACAAATGGCTTTGGGCTGCACGCTTTTTCAAAACCCGCGCGCTGGCTCAAAAACATATCGAATTGGGCAGGGTTCAGGTCAACGGCGCCAAAGTCAAAAACAGCAAAAACATCAGCGCGGGCGACATCATCGACCTGACGCTCAATTCGCTGCCTTACAAAATCAAAGTATTGGCACTCAACCACCAGCGCCGCCCCGCCCCCGAAGCGCGTCAGCTTTACGAAGAAGACATGAAAACCGCCGCCGAGCGCGAAGCGCAAAAACAGCTCGACCAGGCAAGCCGCATCAGCGCGGCGTATCCCGACGGCAGACCGACCAAACGCGACCGCCGTCAACTCGACCGCATGAAGCGCGACAGTTGGTAGGGTTTTATAAATTCCGTTTCAACCGCGATGAGCAGCAGAACGGATATATTTGAAACTTTGCCAAAAACAAATCATCCGTTTTTATTATTTCACGCAACTGACTTGACGGTTTTACCCATCCGTTGTGTTGAGACTCCTGCCTGAAACCGCCGATTTCCGTAAAGTTGAAACGCATCGGAATCAGGTATAATCAATCCCTATTTCATTTTCAGACGACCTTGAGCCATTTAAGGATATCCCCATGAGCAAGAAACGCGTCCTCACAGGCGTAACCACCACCGGCATCCCGCATTTGGGCAACTACGTCGGCGCCATCCGCCCTGCCGTCCGCGCGGCGCAAAACCCCGATACCGAATCCTTCCTCTTCCTCGCCGACTACCACGGCATCATCAAATGCCACGAGCCGGAGATGATCCACCAATCCACCCAGGCCGTTGCCGCCACCTGGCTTGCCTGCGGACTCGACCCCGAACGCACCACCTTCTACCGCCAAAGCGACATTCCCGAAGTGATGGAATTGAACTGGATTCTGACCTGCATTACCGCCAAAGGTCTGATGAACCGCGCCCACGCCTACAAAGCCGCCGTGCAGGCAAATATCGAAAACAATCAGGAAGACCCTGACCACGGCGTAGAAATGGGCCTGTACAGCTACCCCATCCTGATGACCGCCGACATCCTGATGTTCAACGCCAACGAAGTGCCCGTCGGCCGCGACCAAATCCAACACGTCGAAATGGCGCGCGACATCGCCGGCCGCTTCAACCACCGCTTCAAAGAAGTCTTCACCCTGCCCGAAGTGAAAATCGACGAAAACGTCGAACTTTTGGTCGGCTTGGACGGACGCAAAATGTCCAAATCCTACGGCAACACCATTCCGCTTTGGGAAAACGACAAGAAAACCCAAAAATCGGTCAACAAAATCATCACCAACATGAAAGAGCCGGGCGAGCCGAAACAGCCCGACGAAAGCCCCTTGTTTGAAATCTACAAAGCCTTCTCCACGCCGTCTGAAACCGCGGCGTTCACACAAATGCTGGCCGAAGGCCTAGCATGGGGCGAAGCCAAAAAACTCTTGGCCGCCAAAATCAACGCCGAGCTGGCAGAACCGCGCGAACGCTACAACGAGCTGACCGCCAATCCTTCGCAAATCGAAGACATCCTACAGGCGGGCGCCGCCAAAGCACGCAAAGAAGCGCGCGAACTGCTGGACCAAGTACGCGACGCCGTCGGCATCCGCCCATTGAAGTAAATCTCAAAAGGTCGTCTGAAAAAGCAGTCCGCTATTTTCAGACGACCTTTTCCTGTTTAAAACAAGGAATATCCGATGAAAGCCTTTCCGATTCTCTTATCCGCCCTCCTGCTCGCCGCCTGCGGCAAATCCGAAGCTCCTGCCGAGCCCGCCCAAAATGCCGCCGAAGCCGCGCCCAAACCCGCGTTTAAAGTCAAATACATCGACAACAATGCCATCGCAGGCTTGGATTTAGGTCAAAGCAGCGAAGGCAAAACCAATGACGGCAAAAAACAAATCAACTATCCGATTAACGGTTTGTCCGAACAAAACGTCATCCAACTGATCGGCAACCACCCCAACGATTTGGAAGTCATCAGCGGCAAATGTATGGAAACCGGCGACAAAGGCGAGCCTTTAGGCTGGACTGAAAACGGCAAATGCCATGCCTTGTTTGCCAAACTGGTCGGCAACATCGCTGAAGACGGCGGCAAACTGACAAGCTACCTCCTCTCCCACGCCGCCCTGCAACCCTATCAGGCAGGCAAAAGCGGCTATGCCGCCGTTCAAAACGGCCGCTACATCCTCGAACTCGACAGCGAAGGAATGTTCTACTTCCGCCGCCGCCACTATTGACCGAGCGGGTGCCGCCCATGACCGTACACACCTTAATCCGCGCCCTGCCTAAAGCCGAATTGCACGTCCATATCGAAGGCACGTTCGAGCCGGAATTGATGTTCGCCATCGCCGGGCGCAACGGCGTTTCCATTCCCTATGCGGATGTAGACGCCGTGCGCCGCGCTTACGATTTTCACAACCTGCAATCCTTCCTCGATATTTACTACGCAGCGGCGGCGGTCTTGCTCCACGAGCAGGATTTTTACGACCTGACCACAGCCTACTTCGCCCGCTGCCGCGAGGACAACGTCGTCCACACCGAAATCTTCTTTGACCCGCAAACCCATACCGCACGCGGCGTACCGTTTGAAACCGTCATCAACGGCATCACCCGCGCCCGTCTGGAAGCGCAGGAAAAATGGGGCATTTCCAGCAGGCTGATTATGTGTTTCCTGCGGCATTTGAGCGAAGAATCCGCGTTTGAAACGCTTGCCCAAGCGCAGCCCTTCAGACGACATATCGACGGCATCGGACTGGATTCGGGCGAACTCGGCAACCCGCCCTCGAAATTCGAGCGCGTCTTTGCCCAAGCCCGCGCGCAAGGTTTTCCCGCCGTCGCCCATGCCGGCGAAGAAGGCCCGCCCGAATACGTTTGGGAAGCGTTGGATTTGTTGAAAGTCGTCCGCATCGACCACGGCGTGCGCTCCGAAGAAGACGAAACCCTTATGCAGCGCCTGATTGCCGAGCAAATGCCCCTGACCGTCTGCCCATTGAGCAACCTCAAGCTCAAAGTCGTCGGCGACCTGTCCCGGCACAACCTGCGCCGTATGCTTGAGCGCGGCGTATTGGTTACCGTCAATTCAGACGACCCCGCCTACTTCGGCGGCTACCTCAACCAAAATTTCATCGAACTTGCCGACGCATTGGATTTGAATGAAGCAGACATCCGCACCTTGTGCAAAAACTCGTTCAAAGCCTCGTTTTTAAGCGAGGAAGAAAAAGTAAAACGGTACGCCGAAATCGACGGCATCCATGTTTAAACACAAAGCCGACCTGAAAAAGCAATCCGGTCGGCTTTGTTTTTATCTAAAAATACAAATCCTCTAACCACAGCCAATTCCCTACCAAACCACTCAACTATCCGCCCGAAATCTGTTAAAATACCGACCTATCCTAATAAATACAGCATCAAAAGGCACACAATCATGGCTCTTTTGCAGATTTCCGAACCCGGCATGTCCGCCGCTCCGCATCAACACCGCCTCGCCGTCGGCATCGACTTGGGTACGACCAACAGCCTGGTTGCCACCGTCCGCAGCGGCAGCCCGGTTTGCCTGACCGATATAGACGGACGTACCACCCTGCCCTCTGTCGTCCGCTACGGCGAAGGCGATGCCGTCGAAGTCGGCAAAGCCGCCCTTGCCGCTCAAAAAACCGACCCGCTGAACACCATCAGCTCCGCCAAACGCCTGATTGGCCGCACGCTTGCCGACCTCGCGCAGGACGCGCAATACCTGCCCTACCGGTTCACGCCCAACGAGCGCGTGGTCGAGCTGAACACCCGCCAAGGTGCCAAAACGCCTATCGAGGTGTCGTCTGAAATCCTCAAAGCCCTCAAATCGCGTGCCGAAGAAACGTTAGGCGGTGATTTGGTCGGCGCCGTCATTACCGTTCCCGCCTATTTCGACGATGCCCAACGCCAAGCCACCAAAGATGCCGCGCGCTTGGCGGGCTTGAACGTATTGCGCCTGCTCAACGAGCCGACCGCCGCTGCGATTGCCTACGGGCTGGACAACGCCTCGGAAGGCACGTTTGTCGTTTACGACTTGGGCGGCGGTACGTTCGACGTATCCGTATTGCAACTGACCAAAGGGCTGTTTGAAGTCAAAGCCACCGGCGGCAACAGCGCATTGGGCGGCGACGATTTCGACCACCGCCTGTTCTGCCACTTACTCGAACAAAACGACCTTTCCAAACTCAACGAGCGTGACAGCCAGCTTCTGCTTTCGCTTGTCCGCGCCGCCAAAGAACAACTGACCGGCCAAACCGAAGCCGTCGTCGAAGCCACGCTTTCAGACGGCCGCAAAATCCATACCGTCATTACCCGCCAAGAATTTCACCATCTGACGCAAAATCTGGTGCAAAAAACCATAGAGCCGGTCAAACAAGCCCTGAAAGATGCGGGCGTGACCAAAGCCGACATCAAAGGCGTGATTATGGTCGGCGGCTCCACCCGCATGCTGCACGTTCAACAAGCGGTCGCCACCTTCTTCGGACAAACCCCGCTGAACAACCTCAACCCCGACGAAGTCGTCGCGCTCGGCGCCGCCATACAGGCGAACGTCCTTGCCGGCAACAAAACCGACGGCGAATGGCTGCTGCTGGACGTTACCCCCTTGTCGCTCGGTTTGGAGACCTACGGCGGACTCGCCGAAAAAATCATCCCGCGCAATTCCACCATCCCCACCGCGCGCGCGCAGGACTTTACCACCTTCAAAGACGGTCAAACCGCCATGACGATACACGTCGTACAAGGCGAGCGCGAACTCGTTTCCGACTGCCGCAGCCTTGCCAAATTCACCCTGCGCGGCATTCCGCCCATGACCGCAGGTGCGGCGCGTATCCGCGTTACCTTCCAAGTTGACGCCGACGGCTTGCTGTCCGTTTCCGCCCAAGAACAAAGCACCGGTGTACAGGCGCAAATCGAAGTCAAACCTTCCTACGGCTTGGACGACGACACCATCACCCAAATGCTCAAAGACAGCATGAGCAACGCCGCCGAAGACATGGCGGCACGCGCACGCGCCGAAGCCGTGGTCGAAGCCGAAAGCCTGACCGACGCCGTCAACGCCGCCCTTGAGTTGGATAGCGATTTGCTGGATGCCGAAGAGCTTGCACAGATCCAGCGAGACATCGCCGATTTGCAAGGTCGTCTGAAAGACGGCAACGCCGAAGACATCCGCGCCGCCGTCGCCAAACTCAGCCGCAGCACCGACAACTTCGCCGCCAAACGCATGAACCGCAACATCCAACGTGCGCTGACAGGGCAAAGTGTGGACGATATTTGACGGCAAACAGTTTCAGACGACCTCGAAGGATACAAAGGTCGTCTGAAAAAATTCAAACACTATTTTTCAGACGACCCCATCCCATGCAAAACCCCTCCATCCCCCAAGACTGGAACGTCTATTTCAGCCGCATTGGCGACGCCCCCGCCGCCTTACGCATCAACCTTGCCTTAATCGAAGTCGCGCCGCTGGCAGAGTATCCGCAGCATGTGCGCGTCAGTATGAAATTGGAACAAACCAACGAACACGGCTTCCCGACGCCCGAAGAAAGCGAAGCGGTTTACGACATCGAAGACCAAATCGACCGACTGGCGGGCAACGACAACATTCCCGCAGGCATAGTCACCACAAACGGCGCGGTAAATTGGCATTTTTACAGCCGCGATGCCGAAACCTTCGCCCAAGCCTGCCGTACCTTGCTGACACAAAACGACCGCGTTTGCGACATCACAATCAGCGAAGATGCCGAATGGTCGTTTTATCAAGAATTCCTGTATCCGGACAGCTACGAGTTGCAAGCCATCCGCAACGAACAGGTTTTACGCCGTTTCCGACAAGACGGCGACCGCCTCGATAAGCCCCGCCCCATCGACCACTGGCTGTTTTTCCACACCGAAGCCGACCTGAACGCCGCAGCCGTCAAAGTCGGCACATTAGGCTATACCGTCAGCGACAGCGGTCGCATCGAGCAGGAAGAAGACCACCCGAGCTACCGCCTGCAACTTTCCAAAAACGCCCCGCTTACCGACATCGACAACGACACATGGGCGTTGATTGATATCGCCCAAGAAAACAACGGCGACTACGACGGCTGGGGCAGCATATTAGTCCAATAAAGCATCAGGTCGTCTGAAAACACACCGGCAGTCCCGTTCAGACGACCCGCATCCACTTTGACCTTAGGAGAATCCCATGAGCGAATCCATTGTTTACGGCATCGATCAGGAAAATGAACTCATGAACCGCGCCTTCGAACAGGCACGTTCCACATTCAAATATTTCTGGCGCGAGCTGTATTGGGAAAACCGCCGCATCATACCCGCCTTGGATTTTGCCA
This sequence comes from Neisseria sp. HMSC065D04, assembly GCF_001815675.1. NCBI lineage: Bacteria > Pseudomonadati > Pseudomonadota > Betaproteobacteria > Neisseriales > Neisseriaceae > Neisseria > Neisseria sp. HMSC065D04. The sequence goes on along the minus strand of NZ_KV821532.1, from coordinate 40,009 downwards.
TGGTCAAAGTGCCTTTTTTCCAAGACAGCGAAGACGGCGAAATTTGTGAACATATGTGGATAAACGACATCTACTTCGACGGCCTCCACATTTACGGCACGCTGGTCAACGAACCCAACGACCTGACCAATGTAGAACAAGGCGAAAGCGTCTGCGTTCCAGTTGAAGAGATCAGCGATTGGATGTTCCTGTGTAACGGCATCCCCTACGGCGGCTTCACCGTACAGGCAGTCCGCATCCAAATGACGCCGCAAGAGCGCGCAGAACACGATGCTGCATGGGGCATCGATTTTGGTGATCCCGAAGAAGTCTTGCTGGTTTACGAAGAAAAAGAACACCCCGAAAATCTCGACGAACATCCGATGTGCCGAAACTGTCTGGACGACTTCCGCCAACAGCTGGCACAAAACCCGGATTACCTGCGCGAGCAAGACGAAGACGGCTACACACCGCTCCATCACGAAGCCATCGCAGGCAACGCACCCCTGGTCAAAGCCATGCTCGAATTGGGTGCAGACCCGGCCGCCACCACGCAAGAAGGACTGACCGCCCTAGACTTTGCCCGCCTTATGGACTGGCAAAACGTCATCGAGATACTCGAACCACGCCACTAAACCATAGGTCGTCTGAAAAAAGAAAAGAAAAATGTCCGATCGATTTCGACTAATCATACCGACAATACTGAAATTCATTTGGGCCCTTGTTTGGCGGCTGACCGTCTCTATTTCGGTCGGAAAGACCGTATCTCATTTTTTACCACCCGAACACGAAACTTACACTCAAGGCAGCAAAATAAACGCCTTGTTTCAAATCGCCGTTCGCCCAACCGACGATAGTAGTTGTGCAGTGAAACCATGGAATGAGTTCAATGCCGAGCGGGATAAAGTGTGTACGCACCTCCCTGATCAAAATGATTGCTACGTAAATTCGAAAATCACTTGCAATGTAAAACGTATCCGTACCGAAGAATACGAACTCATTTATACTGACCCCTTTTTCACAGAGGAAAGAACCAGTCATTACCGTATAACTGAAGGTCGTGTAGAACCCTTGTCTTTTACCTTCGACTCATCCTCACGCAGATGTGAAGCAGGACTACTAACCGGCATCTTCACCCTTCTTCTGACTTTAGTACCGCTACTTTACTGCCCGTGGCGACGCCGTAGAAAAATTCAGGCGACAGCCAAGAAAGCAAGAATGGCGGCACAACATAAAGACTGACCATACTCAATGCCGCACACCTTCTTGACCGACAAACAGTCATCAAGATATTTGAACCACCCGACTAAACAAAAGGTCGTCTGAAAACCAAGATACAATTTCAGACGACCTCCAACCCACCCAACATGAGACTTTGGCACCAAACCCTCATCCCCCTGCTCCCCCGCGCCCAGCTTTTGGGGCAACACCGCGAATGCGCCGCCCTGCGCGGAGCAGGCTGGGGCAGGCCACACGCGACGGTGAATTACGTTTTCACCCATTCGCCTGACAAACTCTATCTGTATCACGCGCTGATTATGGAAGAAATGGAAAAACGCGGCTACAAACCCGATCCGTTGTGGAAAGACCCGCTGTACCGCGGCAAAGCGGTTGCCCCTTATCCCGCACACGATATCGAAGCCGCCGATTCGCCGATTTACCCCGAACACGATGATGCTTATCTGGACGAATGTCTGGAAAATTTAAAAAACAAAGGCATCGTGTTATAAACGGTTTCAGACGACCCTTTCATCACAAAAGGTCGTCTGAAAATTACCCACAAACCCTATCCACCCATTACAAGAGACAATAAAAATGCCCAAAATCACCGTACTCCCACACGCCGTATTATGTCCCGAAGGCGCAGTCATTGAAGACGCACCCGAAGGTAAAACCGTTCTTGACGTGCTGCTCGACCACGACATCGAAGTCGATCACGCCTGTGAAAAATCCTGTGCCTGCACCACTTGCCACGTCATCATCCGCAAAGGCTTCGACAGTTTGGAAGAGCCGAGCGAGCTGGAAGAAGACCTGCTCGACCAAGCATGGGGCTTGGAAGCCGACTCGCGCCTGAGCTGTCAGGCAGTGGTTGCCGACGAAGACTTGGTGGTGGAAATCCCCAAATACACCATCAACCACGCGCGCGAAGATCATTGATGCAAAGAGGTCGTCTGAAACGGATACAGCAATGTTCAGACGACCCCTGCCAAATTTTGAGCAAACAAAAAGTCGTCTGAAACTGCCTTACCGACCGTTTTCAGACGACCTTCCGTCAAATCGCTGCCAAATCGTTTATTTGGAACGTGGAACGACAAACCTTAAGCGGGATACTTTCATCGAAGCGACGGTTTGCGCAACAGGGTAATTTTCCACTCTGCCTTTGGCGTTCAGCATACTGAGGCTGCTGCCATGACGGGTAATGATGCTCTTAGGTTCGGGCTTCGGTGCCGGTTCGTTTTTTGTTGCGGTTGTGACGGATTTCGGCGGTTCGGGGACATATCCCGCCAAGCCGAAGCGTTTGATGATTTCGTTTGCGGCATCCATATAACGCTGTTTTGCTTCTTCGTTCTCCACCACCATATCGTCAAGCGCCACAGACACGTCGTTGCCGCAGCCGACAATGCGTTCCGCAATACGCGAATACACCATCCAGCGTTTCAAACGCAAAGCGCCCGCATCTTCGTCCGGCGCAGCGGCATCCAAAGCAATCATGCCGTAACGCTTGCCATAACGGAGGCGCAGCGAAAGCCGCTTCAGCCCCTCGCTCTCGTCCAGCATCTGATAAAGCTCGCGGATAAGCAGCAGCAGGCGGTCGAACACGCCCGCTTTAGCAAGATAATTAGGATCATCGGAGGCGAGCGCGTAAATAAGTTTGGATAATTTGGCATTGAGTGCGTTGTTCATCGATTTTCCTGTTATTCATACTATAATGGATTTCTTTAAGAACCATTCCAAATGATTTGGTTGCATGACAAAGTGTAAATTTTCCTTAGTGAAAGTCAGAAAAATGTATTAACGTACGCCTTGAAAATATTACATAGGAAAATACCATATGCGATTTCAGACGCATTAATCATTACCGACACGAATTTTCCCCAAAGCATTAAAACCTAAACAAGCCATCCCGAATCAACCCATTCGGACACTCCAAAAGGAACGACATCATGAAATGGACAGACACCCAACGCATCGCTGAGGAACTCTACGACCTGCACGGCGACAGCATCGACCCGAAAACCGTTCGCTTCACCCAACTGCGCGACCTGATTATGGCGCTGCCCGACTTCGACGACGATCCCGCACGCTGCGGCGAACGTATCCTCGAAGCCGTACAACAGGCATGGATTGAAGAGGCTGAGTGAGGCAACATCATTTGCAAGCTAAAAACCAAGACGTCGTCTGAAAATTTTTCAGACGACGTTTGAATGGGTTGATAGCCAACTCAAGCGCAAAACATCTTATTGCTTTTGCTTTACCAACAAGGATACCAACCATTGAAATCCATTTAAGTTCAAGACATTCCTACACATCAGAATATGTATTTTCTCGCCGGCTTGCCCTCATATGAATAGAGACAAGCATAATGGCAACCACATTAAAATAATTCATAAACTTTCTGAAAATTTTGAATTTGACTCATACACAAGGCAAATTTATCATACAAGCCTGAAAACGTTTAAAAAAGACAACCGAGGTACACAGCCAATGAGTTACGCAAAAGAAATCAATGCGTTAAACAACAGCCTTTCCGACTTGAAGGGCGACATCAACGTTTCGTTCGAATTTTTCCCGCCGAAAAACGAACAAATGGAAACCATGCTGTGGGACTCCATCCATCGCCTGCAAACCCTTCATCCCAAATTCGTTTCCGTAACTTACGGCGCAAACTCCGGCGAACGCGACCGTACGCACAGCATCGTCAAACGCATCCAACAGGAAACCGGCTTGGAAGCCGCGCCGCACCTGACCGGCATCGACGCCTCTCCCGACGAATTGCGTCAAATCGCCAAAGACTATTGGGACAGCGGCATCCGCCGTATTGTCGCCCTGCGCGGCGACGAGCCGCCCGGTTATGAGAAAAAACCGTTTTACGCCGAAGATTTGGTCAAACTCCTGCGCTCCGTCGCCGACTTCGACATCTCCGTAGCGGCATACCCTGAAGTGCATCCCGAAGCGAAATCTGCACAAGCCGACCTGATCAATCTGAAGCGCAAAATCGATGCGGGTGCAAACCATGTCATCACCCAATTCTTCTTTGACGTAGAACGCTACCTGCGCTTCCGCGACCGCTGCGTGATGTTGGGCATCGACGTCGAAATCGTTCCCGGCATCCTGCCTGTTACCAACTTCAAGCAGCTCGGCAAAATGGCACAAGTAACCAACGTCAAAATCCCGAAATGGCTGTCGCAAATGTATGAAGGTTTGGATGACGACCAAGGCACACGCAATCTGGTGGCGGCAAGTATCGCCATCGACATGGTCAAAGTCCTGTCCCGCGAAGGCGTGAAAGATTTCCACTTCTACACGCTCAACCGCAGCGAGCTGACTTACGCCATCTGCCATATTTTAGGCGTGCGTCCTTAAAGCCGAAAACGGTTTCAGACGACCTCAGGGGTCGTCTGAAAAACAAAACACCGCCCCATCCGCCCTATTCTGATTTACAATACCGACCGATTCGGATTGAACCGGTCCTTACAAAATCCAACTGGAGAGTTCAACATGACAACATTACATTTCTCAGGCTTCCCGCGTGTCGGCGCCTTCCGTGAATTGAAATTCGCCCAAGAAAAATACTGGCGCAAAGAAATCCGCGAACAAGAGCTGCTCGACGTCGCCAAAGACCTGCGCGAGAAAAACTGGAAACACCAAGCCGCCGCCAACGCCGATTTCGTTGCCGTAGGCGATTTCACTTTCTACGACCACATCCTCGACCTGCAAGTCGCTACCGGCGCGATTCCCGCCCGTTTCGGCTTCGACAGCCAAAACCTGTCTTTGGAACAATTCTTCCAACTGGCGCGCGGCAACAAAGACCAATTCGCCATCGAAATGACCAAATGGTTCGACACCAACTATCACTATCTGGTACCTGAATTCCACGCCGATACCGAATTCAAAGCAAACGCCAAACACTACGTTCAACAACTGAAAGAAGCCCAAGCCCTCGGTCTGAAAGCCAAACCGACCATCGTCGGTCCGCTGACCTTCCTGTGGGTCGGTAAAGAAAAAGGCGCAGTCGAATTCAACCGCCTGAGCCTGTTGCAAAAACTGCTGCCCGTTTACGTTGAAATCCTGAACGCTTTGGTTGAAGCCGGTGCCGAATGGATTCAAATCGACGAGCCTGCTTTGGCTGTTGACCTGCCTAAAGAATGGGTGGAAGCCTACAAAGACGTTTACGCCACTTTGAGCAAAGTAAACGCCAAAATCCTGTTGAGCACTTACTTCGGTTCCGTTGCCGAACACGCCGCATTGCTGAAAGCCCTGCCCGTTGACGGTCTGCACATCGACTTGGTACGCGCTCCTGAACAACTGGATGCGTTCGCCGACTACGACAAAGTCCTGTCTGCCGGCGTTATCGACGGCCGCAACATCTGGCGCGCCAACCTGAACAAAGTTTTGGAAACTGTCGAGCCTCTGAAAGCCAAACTGGGCGAGCGTTTGTGGATTTCCAGCTCTTGCTCGCTGTTGCACACCCCATTTGACTTGTCAGTTGAAGAAAAACTGAAAGCCAACAAACCTGACCTGTACTCTTGGTTGGCATTTACCCTGCAAAAAACCCAAGAATTGCGCGTTCTGAAAGCTGCATTGAACGAAGGCCGTGACTCCGTTGCCGAAGAACTGGCCGCCAGCCAAGCTGCCGCTGATTCACGCGCCAACAGCAGCGAAATCCACCGTGCAGACGTCGCCAAACGCCTTGCCGACCTGCCTGCCAACGCAGACCAACGCAAATCACCGTTTGCCGACCGCATCAAAGCGCAACAAGCATGGTTGAACCTGCCCCTGCTGCCGACGACCAACATCGGTTCATTCCCGCAAACCACCGAAATCCGCCAAGCACGTGCAGCCTTCAAAAAAGGCGAACTGTCTGCCGCCGATTACGAAGCCGCGATGAAAAAAGAAATCGCCTTGGTGGTTGAAGAGCAAGAAAAACTGGACTTGGACGTACTGGTACACGGCGAAGCCGAGCGTAACGACATGGTCGAATACTTCGGCGAACTGTTGAGCGGTTTCGCATTCACCCAATACGGCTGGGTACAAAGCTACGGTTCACGCTGCGTGAAACCACCGATCATCTTCGGTGACGTAAGCCGCCCAGAAGCCATGACCGTCGCTTGGTCTACTTACGCACAAAGCCTGACCAAACGCCCGATGAAAGGCATGTTGACCGGCCCCGTAACCATCCTGCAATGGTCTTTCGTCCGCAACGACATTCCACGCTCTACCGTGTGCAAACAAATCGCACTGGCTCTGAACGACGAAGTATTGGATCTGGAAAAAGCAGGCATCAAAGTCATCCAAATCGACGAACCTGCCATCCGTGAAGGCCTGCCTTTGAAACGCGCCGATTGGGATGCCTACCTGAACTGGGCCGGCGAATCCTTCCGCCTGTCCTCCAGCGGTTGCGAAGACAGCACACAAATCCACACCCATATGTGCTACTCCGAGTTCAACGACATCCTGCCCGCCATCGCAGCTATGGACGCCGACGTGATTACCATCGAGACTTCACGTTCCGACATGGAACTCTTGACCGCGTTCGGCGAATTCAAATACCCGAATGACATCGGTCCGGGCGTTTACGACATCCACAGCCCGCGCGTACCGACAGAAGCCGAAGTGGAACACCTGTTGCGCAAAGCCATCGAAGTCGTACCGGTTGAACGCCTGTGGGTGAACCCGGACTGCGGTCTGAAAACACGCGGTTGGAAAGAAACTATGGAACAACTCCAAGTGATGATGAACGTTACCCACAAACTGCGTGCCGAATTGGCGAAATAAGTTTGAACTAGCGTAATCAAAAAGGTCGTCTGAAAATTTTCAGACGACCTTTTTACCAAATTAATATTTCATTTTTCCATCAAACTGAGCCTCCATAGCCTATCCTCCCTATTGTCTTCCACAATAATCTTTTATGACTAATGGGCAAAATAATTTATTTGGGGTATAATTACACGAAACTAAATTAAAACAGCGGCTAACTGTATCTACTCACAAACAGCAAAATCCGCATATATAGTGGATTAACTCTAAATCAGGACAAGGCGACGAAGCCGCAGACAGTACAGATAGTACGTTCAGCACCTTAGAGAATCGTTCTCTTTGAGCTAAGGCGAGGCAACGCCGTACTGGTTTAAAGTTAATCCACTATATCAAACAACACATTACAGCAACAAACAATAAGGATGCACGCTATGGGAATCATCAGTCTTATCTTCATCGCCGTAATACTGACCGTATTACTGCTCAACTTCAAACAAAAATTAGACCGTTGCAAAAGAGATTATCAAGAGTCTTTTGTTGCACTCCGTATCGCCCTAGCATGCCGCCATCAGGCAGTCAGACATGTTTTGGATGCTTCAAAAATTTATCTGGGACGAGAAGATGACAATGTCGACAGCAATTTATTGTCCTCATGTGGCGATGCCGAAGCCGTATTGACCCAAGCATCCAAATCATTTTCACCTGAATCCCTTTCGCGCTTGTGTAACGCAGAAGCAAGCTTGAACAACTCACTCCGCGCCCTGCAAGAAGTTTTAGAAAAAAGCCTGAAACAACGCCCCGATCAAGGTCTGAAAAGCCAGCTTGAAATGCTGGACGCCGCCGAAACCGATGTTGTATCTGCGCGACGCGCCTACAATCGCTCAGCAGAACGCTACAACCGCATGTTGAGAAAAACCATGAGCGGACTTGTTGCCAAAGTATTGGGTTATCACGCGAAAGCCAGCCTGATTAAATTTGAGGACAACAGCGTTCCGCAAATGAGCAAACACTTGATGGCTTGATAAACGTGGCACAAATAAATCAGGATGTAACGTTGTAATTTGGTCTTAATCTGAATATCACAAGCCATAGAAATAGCACAGAATCCATCCATTCTGTGTTTTACTATAGTGGATTAACTTTAAATCAGGAAAAGGCGACGAAGCCGCAGACAGTACAGATAGTAC
>NZ_KV821532.1:27388-31765 GCF_001815675.1 Neisseria sp. HMSC065D04 | reverse complement strand
CGTACTGGTTTAAAGTTAATCCACTATATTTTCAAAAATCATTTCTCTTGAACCAACTTACAATAACAAAGTAGCAGGTAGAAAACAACTCCACTACAACCATGATTCAGAATAAACCAAAGGTCGTCTGAACTTTAAAAGTTTTCAGACGACCTTTTGTTTGTTCAATCCCATAAGTTTCAAATGAATGCAAGACCGTTCATTTTAACCTATTGATTTTTATATTGAATTAACTTTAAACCAGTACGACGTTGCCTCGCCTTAGCTCAAAGAGAACGATTCTCTAAGGTGCTGAAGCACCAAGTGAATCGGTTCCGTACTATCTGTACTGTCTGCGGCTTCGTCGTCTTGTCCTGATTTAAATTTAATCTACTATGATATCCCTTATCCTCAAATGGAAAAACCATTCCAATCCTTCTCTTGAGAAAACAGGAAAATTATCAATCAAATTATTGCTTTTTCAAACCTTTGGCTTTAACAACGGCAATAGTACCGTCAATACCTTTTTGCTTAATCAACTCATTGAATTGATTGCGGTATACCGTTACCAAGCTTGTGCCATCCAAACGGAAATTGTAGATTTTATAAGCAGAACCTACCCGATAAAGCTGATACGCTACTTCGTATTTCTTACCGCTCTTCGTTTGAAGTTCCGAAAACACATCAAACTTATTGCCGTTTTCAGTCATTTTAGGCAGCAATTTCACCTTCGCATCGGCAGCGCCCACCAAAGCGGAATGGGAATACATCGAAACCACCATCTCTTTGAATGCCTGAATAAAATCTGTTTTCTGCTGTGCTGAGAAATTGCGCCAAGGCGCGCCGACTGCCAAAGCGGAAATGCGTTCATAATCCAAATAACGGTCGGCATACTGCTGTATTTGTTTGACACGCTGCGGCTCGCTCAAGGAAGTATTGCGCGCAATTTTCAAAACAGTATCAATATTTTGCTGCATCTGCTCTTGCGCCGGATGCGCAGCGGCAACATACGGGGCGGCAAGCACCATAGGTGCTGCCAGTATAAAAGCGGATAAATAGGATGCCATATACGTACCTATTTCTAAATGTTTTAAAGGTTAATTGTAAAACTTTATATTTTAGAAATATTTAACGTAATGTAAAACCAAGAAAGGCAGGTAAAGAAGTCAGAAATACGTTACATCCGGCTCAATTCCCTTTGCAGGGCTTGGATGTTTTGCTGGCGGTCGAGCACCGCGCTTTGCAGACTGGTGATTTCCTGTTGGTTGACATGACCGCCTTTGGCTACGCGGGCTTGCGCCAGAGATTTTTGCGCTTCACCCAACGCTTTACGCTCATTGCTCAACTCCGTTTCCAAAATCGAACGGCGGCTAGTGCTGCCGGAAGATTTGGGCGCAGGCGTTGCCGCAACTTCAGGAGCAGGACGGATGGGCGCAGGCGCGGGATTTGCCTTAGCGGTATTTTTAGAGGCGGGTTTTGCGTTACTGGCTCGTTTCGACGGAGCTTCAGCAGCAGGTTCCGACATTTCAAAAGCGGGAGCGTCGTAGCGCGAGCTGCTGTATTTACCGATGGTCGGTAAATCCGCCGAATGGCAGTTCCCAGATGGACGCGATGTATAGATAACTTCGCCGTTGACTGTACAGGTATAGATCTTGGGGGAGGCTTGTGCGCCGGATACGGCGGCAAACATCAGCAATGAAGCTGCCAATGTGTGGAGTGATTGTTTCATGGTAAGGTCGTAATGTGAAATAAGTAATTGTTCGATAAATATTGCATTCAACTGTAATAGTATAACAATCCTGGCTTATTCGCTCAAATAGGACGGAGGGCTTTTTTTAATTTCAAAGTTTGTAAACCGTCCTCTTCATTTTAGCGAAAGTTGCCTCACTCGTTTTCAGACGACGTTTGTGCGGCTTTATTCGATTTTTTGGCGCGTGATTTGGCGTTTTTGCTCTTTGTCTCCTGCTCTTGCGCCTTTTCCCGCGATTTTTCTTTTGAACGCGCCTTCTTGGGCTTGGCCGCCTTTTCTTCGGTATCGCTGCTTAATTTTTTGATTTTCAAACGATATGCACCGCCTTGGTGGCTGCTGATTTTGGGCAAGTCTGCGCCTGTGCAGTTTCCCGAAGGTTCGGATGTATAGGTTTTGCTATTACCGGAATGGCAGCTGAAGACGGCTGCCGCGGTGTAGAGGGATAAGCCCAAAATGAGGGAGGATGCGACGATAAGTGCCCCTTGCTTGATTCGTGAACGCATGAGTTTTCCGTAGTTTGAGTTTTCAGACGACCTATTTTTGTTTTTATGCAGTTCGACGGTCTGAAATGACCATGCCGAACTGTATTTTTGGCGGCTTCTGAAGGCAGATACGGAAACTCGGGCAACGGGATATTTATATTTGTGTAAATTCTGCGTCGATTTCCGTCAGGATTTGCTCCAGCTCTTCTTGCCACAAAAGCCAGTTTTCTTCTATTTGTGTTAATTTTACTTTAATTTCTGTTAATTGTGTGAGAATTTGTTGTAATTTTGTTTTATTTTCGTCCGAATAGGCTTCTTCTTGTGCCAAAAATGCTTCACATGCCGTTTGAATTTCAGAAAGCTGCGCCATTTCTTTTTCGGCTTTGTCGATTTTCTGTTGTATCGGCTTGCCGCGTCGGGCTTTTTCTTGACGGATTTGCGCTTCGATACGCTTGGTGTCTTTGCGGTTTTGGCTTTGTGCGGAAGCGGCAGGTGCGGCTGTGGCGTTTTCCTGCGCCAACCGCCACTGACGATAATCGTTTAAATCGCCGTCAAAGTTTTTCAGACGACCTTTGTCAATCAGGAGGAAGCTGTCGGTAGTCGCTTCGAGCAGACTACGGTCGTGCGATACGACGATTAATGCGCCTTGAAAACTTTGCAGCGCGAGCGTTAAGGCATAGCGCATATCCAAATCCAAATGGTTGGTCGGTTCGTCAAGCAGCAGCAGATTTGGCTTTTGCCAGATAATCATAGCAAGGGCGAGACGGGCTTTTTCTCCGCCGGAAAAAGGTTCGGTTTTCTGCAACGCCATGTCGCCGACAAAGTTGAAGCCGCCGAGGAAATTTCGGATTTCTTGTTCGCGCACTTCGGGAGAAAGCTGCTGAATGTGCCAAACAGGGCTTTGGTCGGCGCGGATGGTGTCGAGCTGGTGCTGGGCAAAATAGCCGATATTGAGTTTTTCGGAACGAACGATGCTGCCGGAGAGCAAATCAATTTTGCCTGCCAAGGCTTTGATAAATGTAGATTTACCGCTACCGTTAACACCCAATAGCCCATAACGTGCGCCGCTTTCCAGCGACAGGGTAATGTCGTGCAAGACGGTTTTGCCTTCGTAACCCAAATCAGCGTGTTCCAGCTTCAGCAAAGGATTGGGCAGATGGTCGGGATTGTAAAACTCAAAGGAAAACTCGCTGTCCAGATGCGCGGGAGCGATGCGCTCGAGCTTCGCCAATGCCTTCATACGGCTTTGCGCTTGAACGGCTTTGGTGGCTTTGGCTTTGAAGCGGTCGATAAAGGATTGCAGATGTTTGATTTGCGCCTGCTGTTTGACATAGGCGGCTTGTTGCTGCGCCAGACGCTGCGCACGTTCGTTTTGGTAAAAATCGTAATTGCCGCCGTATTGCGTGAGTTTTTGCTGCGACAATTCAATGGTTTGGGTGGTGGCTGCATTGAGGAAATCACGGTCGTGGGAAATGATGATTTGCGTGCAGGGTAAAGAGGCAAGGTGGTTTTCCAACCACAATACAGTTTCCAAATCCAAGTGGTTGGTCGGTTCGTCAAGCAAAAGCAAATCGGCACGGCAAATTAAGGCTTGCGCAAGGTTCAGACGCATACGCCAGCCGCCGGAAAAGGATTTGACGGGGCGGCTGTGTTCTTCTTGCGAAAAACCCAGTCCGTTCAACAATTTCGCCGCACGAGCCGGCGCGGTATACGCGTCGATTTCTTCCAATTTGGCATGATATTCCGCCTGTTTCATGCCGTCATTTTGCGCTTCCGCCTGCGCCAAGGTCGTCTGAAAAGCCTGCAACTCGGCATCACCCTGCAAAACGTAGTCCAACGCAGAGATGTCCAAATCCGGCGTTTCTTGGGAAACGGAAGCCATCCGCCAATTTTTCGGAATCGAGATATCGCCGCCATCCTGAGTGATTTCACCCTTGATTAAGGCAAACAGGCTGGATTTGCCCGTCCCGTTTTTACCGATCAAACCGACGCGCTGACCGGGATTGACGGTGGCGTTGGCTTTGTCGAGCAGGACTTTCAAACCGCGTTGCAGGGTGAGGTTCTTGATTTCAATCATGATGGTAAAGGACGGGTGGAAAAATGGGAAAGGCGGTATTTTATAGCGAAAACAGCATTATAGTGGATTAAATTTAAATCAGGACAAGG
>NZ_KV821532.1:16723-27288 GCF_001815675.1 Neisseria sp. HMSC065D04 | reverse complement strand
CGCCGTACTGGTTTAAAGTTAATCCACTATATGTCGCCGTCCGTTGATGCCGTAGCGCTTCAACGTAAATCCATAATGAAAAAAGGTCGTCTGAAAACGGCGAATAGTGTTAACGAAACCCGCTATGCTTGTTTTCAGACGACCTTTGATGTAACAAAACGGCTTAATGTCGATAATCTGCCGAATCTTTACGGATTTGCCGCAGGAATTTCTGCGTCCGTTCGTGTTTGGGGTGTTCGAACAATTCTTTCGGACTGCCCTGCTCTACGATGACTCCGCCATCCATGACAACGACGGTAGTCGCCACCTCAAGCGCGAACTTGATTTCGTGGGTAACCACGACCATCGTCCAACCTTCTTGCGCCAATTCCTTCATGGCGTTCAACACGTCTTGCACCAATTCGGGATCCAGCGCGGAAGTGGGTTCGTCAAACAACATCAACTCAGGCTGAATCGCCAATGCGCGGGCGATGCCGACGCGCTGTTGCTGACCGCCGGAAAGCTGGTAGGGATAAAGGTCAACCTTATCGCCCAAGCCGACTTTTTCCAGCAATTTCAAAGCTTCTTCGCGCGCTTGGGCGGCAGGCTTGCCCTGTACGGCAACCGGACCTTCCATCACGTTTTCCAAAGCGGTTTTGTGCGGGAAGAGGTTGTATTGTTGGAATACCATGCCGGATTTGCGGCGCAGAGCCAAGATGTCGTGCTTCGACGGTTTCTTGGAAAAATCGATTTTCAGCGGTCGCTCGTTGTCAAACTCGATTTGTCCGTCTTCAGGCATTTCCAGTGCGTTTAAGCAGCGCAGAAACGTCGTTTTACCCGAGCCGGAAGGTCCGAGGATGACGACCACCTGCCCTTTGCCCACATCCAAATCGATGCCGCGCAAAATGGTGTTTTCGCCGAAGGTTTTGCGGATATTACGGATTTTAATCATGGCTTCCCCTTATTTGGCGACATAGCGGTCGAAGCGTTTTTCCAAGCGCGCCTGAATCAGGAACAGAACCTTGCAGAAACACCAGTAAACCAAAGCAGCTTCAATATAGACAGGCAGGAAGTCGTAGGTACGGTTTGCCGTTTCCTGCGCGACGCGGAACAATTCCGTTACCGTCACCACCGCTGCGAGCGAGGTGTTTTTAAACAAGCCGATAAACTCGTTGCTCAAAGGCGGCACGGCAACGCGGAATGCCTGCGGCGCGACGATGCGGCGAAAAGTCTGCATATAGGTCATACCGATGGAGAAACCCGCCTCCCACTGTCCTTTCGGCACGGACAAAATCGCCGCGCGTATGGTTTCGGAAGCGTATGCGCCGACATTGAGCGAGAAGCCGATGATGGCGGCGGGAATCGGATCGATGAAAATACCGACGGACGGCAGCCCGTAAAACACAATCACAAGCTGCACCAGCAGCGGCGTCCCCCTGATGATGGAAATATAAGTTTCCACCAGTTTCAGCAGGATTTTCCGCACGATGCCGCCGGAAGGCATAATCCGCACCAAAGCCACGGCGATGGCAATCACCATCCCGATAAGGAACGATGCCACCGCCAGCGGCAGCGAGACCATAAAACCGGCTTTGACCATAGGCAAAAACGCGCTGACAATCATATCGGCGCGTGTTTCCGTCATAAACGGCAGTGAAGCAAGAAAATTATTTAACACTGATGTCTTTTCCGAAGAATTGTTCGCCCAGTTTTTTCAGCGTGCCGTCGGCTTTCAGCTCGTTGATTGCCGTGCTGAATTTCGCCACAACTTCGTCATTGCCTTTATTGACAATCAAACCGGAACCGACTTTTTCATCGGCAGGCGCAGACCAAACGATTTTCACGCCCGCATTCGGGTTTTTCTTCAGATAGTCTAAAACTGCCAATTCATCGTTCAACGTCGCATCGGCGCGTTTTTGTTCAATCAGGGTCAGCGATTGCGCCAAACCGTCCACCGGTACGAGTTCCGCACCCGCAGCTTTGGCTTTTTCACCGTAGTTGCTGGTCAGGGACTGCGCGGTTTTGACGCCTTTAATGTCGTCGATGGATTTGATGTTGCTGTCGTTACGCGCAACTAAAACCGCACCGCTCCAGCTGTAAGGTTCGGATTTGTCGAATGTCGCTTGGCGTTCGGGGCTGGTCAGACCGACTTGGTTTGCCACCACGTCGAAACGTCCCGCTTTCAAACCCGCCATCATCGAATCCCATTGCGTTTCTTTAAATTCGACTTTGACGCCCAGTTTGTCGGCAACGGCGCGGGTAACTTCCACATCGTAACCGGTCAGCTTGCCGTCTTTGTCGTGGTAGGTAAACGGCGCGTAAGTGCCTTCGGTACCGACGGTAATCGTCCCTTTATTGTTGATGCGCTCAATTAAAGAACCGGAAGCGCTGGCAGATTGGGCGGGAGCAGAAGAAGACGCGCTGCCGCCCTCTCCGCCGCAGGCTGCCAAAACCAATGCGGTCATGCCGCCGAGTACGAATTTTTTCAACATAATCCTCTCCTGAAGAAAAAGTGTGCAAGAGCCGCATTCTAAGTGAAATTGCGGCAAACACAAAGAATACTTTTTTATATTGCTTATTCCGAAACGGATAAAGGAAGCCGTACCCCCCATCCATCAAGTAAAGGTCGTCTGAAAATGTGAATAAGCCCCTTTTCCCACTTTCAGACGACCCTCTTTATCGTCCGCATCATGATTCGGCTTGATATTCGTAATAATGGTGCTGAGCACAGATTCAAAGGGAACATTGTCCCATCTTATTTAAGATTCGCGCCTTGACTTAACACGCTGAGATGGCAAAAGGTCGTCTGAAAAGTTTTCAGACGACCTTTTATTTTTAACTGCCGCTGATGCTTAAGCGCGTTTGCGGAATTCGCCGGTACGGGTATCGATTTCGACTTTGTCGCCGTTTTCGATGTAAGACATCACTTGGATTTCAGTGCCGCCGACCAGACGCGCGGTTTTCATCACTTTGCCGGAAGTATCGCCTTTAACGGCAGGCTCGGTGTATTCAACTTCGCGTACGATGATGGTAGGCAGCTCGACAGAAATGGGGTTGCCTTCGTAGAAGGTTACTTCGCATTGGTCTTCCATGCCGTCAACGATGAATTTCAACGCGTCGCCGATGTTGTCAGCTTCGATTTCGTATTGGTTGAATTCTTCGTCCATGAAGACGTACATAGGGTCGGCAAAGTAGCTGTAAGTACAGTTTTTGCGGGACAGGATGACGACGTCGAATTTGTCGTCGGCTTTGTAAATGGTTTCGGAAGCGGCACCGGTCAGCAGGTTTTTCAGTTTCATGCTGACTTTGGCGGAAGAGCGGCCGCCTTTGATGTATTCGGTTTTTTGAACGACCATAGGATCGTTGCCGACCATGAATACGTTGCCGGCGCGCAGTTCTTGTGCTGTTTTCATGTATTGTCCAATCAAATCGGTTGTAAATAAACGCGCTATTTTAGCGTATTTTTTTAAGCTTTGAAATAAAGGCGGCGAGTTTTTCGGGGGCGGAAGGCTGCTCGAAAAGATAACGGCTCCAGTCCTCCGCACCTTGCCGCCAGTCGTTTTGGTGTTGTTGCAGGATTTGCCAACATTCTAGGCGCTGCGTGGCGGATAATGCCTCTTTGCCGTTGAGGTCGTCTGAAAGGCGGCGGTGTGCCGAGGCGGTTTCGGGCGTGTAGAAACCATGTGCCTTATCCCAAAAGGCGTGGAGTTTGTCGAGATGGACATGCTCGTCTTGCGGGTAGATGTGCCAAAAGAAGGGCTTGCCGGCAAGCTGGGCGCGGACGAAACTGTCTTCGCCGCGTATCACGGCGCAGTCGGCGAGGTGCAGCAGTTTGTCGAAATCCTGTTGCGGCACGAAAGGGATTTTGACGAGGCGGACAGAGGTCGTCTGAAAAACATCGCCGTCGTTTTGCAGGGCGTTTTGCGGAATGACGCCGCTTTGTTTGAGGCTGTCGATGATTTGCGTCCCCGCCAGCAGCAGGGTCAGCGGACTGCCTGCCTGTTGCCACATGTCCAGCCACTTCGCCCAAACATCGCTCCGATAGCCGAAAAGCAGCCATTCGGGGGCATTTTTTTCAGGAAGCATCAGCCACTCTCGCATGGCTTCGCTATTGAAACGGACGGCATCACGGTAATCGCGTTCGCGTATCAACCCGCCGCTTTTTTCGCTGAAACCCATAAACCAAAAATATTTTTGAACGCCCTCATGCGGCGAAGGCATCAGATGCAGCCTTTCATTGCTTTCTTCCGCGCTCAAATACTCCCAATTCAGCCAAAGCGGCTTGTGTTGGCGGATAATGTGCAACACGTTTTCGGGCAGGTCGCAGGCGAAAGTTTCGATGACGACATCGGGAACGGGCGCAGTATCAATGTCTGCCGCTTCAGAATGCCAAGTGCGGACATGAATATCCTGATGAACGCAGGGAACGTCGGGCAAATCGGGACAAAGCGCACGCAAGGCGGACACATCGTCCGTCCACAAATGCACCTGCCAACCGAGTTCACGGTGCAAAACACGGGCAAGCCGCAAGGAAACGCCAATGTCGCCGAAATTGTCGATGACGTTGCAAAAAATCCAACAAACAGGGAAAGCGTGTGTATTCATAAAAGACTCGAGGTCGTCTGAAATCGGTTTCAGACGACCTTTTCAAAACTAAAACGCGCCGAAATAGTGGAACAAATACACAATCAGCAAAACGATTGGAATAAACAGCAGCATGGTTTGACGTTTCAAATCAAACTCTTGCTTAAGATGATGCTTGATGGTGTCGAAAAGGACGAATTTGAACAGAAACGTCGCTTCGCAGGCAAGGATGATGCCGTTGATTAAGTGTTGCGCCGCGTCTTCGGGCGGATTGACGGCGAAAACGGCAAGCGTCGCCAAGGGTATCAGGCAGACGGCAAGCCAGCGGATGATAAGCGGTTTGGACATGGTGTGTGATGGACAAAATAAGGATGATGGTAAAAGAGCAAGTCGGCAGTTTAATCGGGACGAGGGAGGATTTCAAACGGATGGGCAGGTCGTCTGAAAACCAATTTCGGCGAACCTGCCAAAGCCGTTTTCAGACGACCTCTTTATCCAATACGGACTTTTACAATGCCTGAAACGCCTGTACTGCCGCCCAAATGATTTCGGGCTGCTCTTTAATCGCTTCATGGGCTGCAAACGGCACATTCATCAGATGCACATCGGGCAATTCGGTTTTCAGTTCTGCCCAATCATCGAAGGCAAGCAGAAAATCGGCTTCTCCGCGTATTGCCAAGACATTAGCTGCGATTTCACGGACGCTTTCGTTGGGATAACCGCTTGCGCTTTCATCCAGCCACATGGCTTTCAATGCCGCAATCCATTTTTCGGCATCGGGTTCGGGATTGACTGCCTGATAAGCGGCAAGCTGTTCCGACAGTTTTTCTTTTACAATATTAAGGTTCAGCGCTTCAAACATCGACCGTACGCGATTCAAGTGTTTTTGATGCCACTCTGCACCTACCGTGATGATTTTCTCAACATTTTCATCTTCCGCACCAAGATGGTAAGCCGTTATTCCTCCGTCGCTGAAACCGAACAGACTGTAATTTTCCACGCTTTCGTTGCGCAGGATTTGGCGCACATCATCGGCTGCTTGAGCATAGGTCAATGCGGTAGTGCCAAGCGTGGAGCGTCCGTGTCCGCGCGTATCGACGGCAATCACGCGGTAGTGTTGCAACAGGCGCGGCAGCAACGGTTCAAAGTCGGCAATCGAGCCGAAACCGCCGTGAAGCAAGACCATGACGGAGGCGGCTTCCTTACCGCCGATTTGGTAGTGCAGGCTTGCACCTTGATGGTTAAAAAATTTGGACTGCATGGTTTACCTTTTCAATCTATCCGGAGTATCTGCATAGGAAACATCAAAAAGCTTTTGGATTCCAACACAGATATTGAACATTTGCAAAGGGTCGTCTGAAAACGGCTTAGGAGCTGTATCTCCGTTTTCAGACGACCTCTTTCTTTAAACTTTTGTGTTCTCGATCATCAGCCGATTCCTCAACCATCTGGCGGTAGGTGCGATTTCGCCTGCCAGCATACCGGCTTCCACGCCTGTCGAGTGTTTGATAACATCCGCCGCCGCGCCGTGCAGCCATACGCCGGCGCATGCGGCTTGGAACGGCGGGATGCCTTGCGCAAGCAGGCTGCCGATGATGCCGCTTAAAACGTCGCCGCTGCCTGCGGTGGCAAGTCCGGCGTTGCCGCTTGGGTTGGTATAGACCGTGCCGTCGGGCGCGGCGACAAGCGTGCGGTGTCCTTTTAAGACGGTTACGGCTTGGAACGTTGCGCTGATGGTTTGGACAGCGGACATTCTGTCTTGCTGGACGGTTTGGGTTGATGCACCAAGCAGGCGGGCGGCTTCGGCAGGGTGCGGGGTCAGAACCAGATTACCGCGCTTTTGTGCTGCTTCGCGGGTTTCGGGGTTAGACCTTGCTAGCAAAGTCAGTGCGTCGGCATCAAGCAACAACGGTGCATCTTGATTGTGCGTCAACACGGTATTTAAGATTGAGTTGGCGGTTTCGCCCAAACCCATGCCGCAGCCGACCGCCCATGCGCTGATGTCCTTGCGTTTCAGCAGGTCTTCGGCAGTCGCCAGCATGATTTCGGGGCGTTCGGGGATGACGGCGAAGGGCAAGGCGGTTTGATTGAAGCCCGCCCACACTTTGCCGCTGCCTTGATAAATCGCGGCGGTGGAAGCGAGAACAACGGCTCCGCTCATGCCCGATGCGCCGCCGACGACGGCGAGCGTGCCGTATGTTCCTTTGTGCGACTCCGCCTGACGCGGGGTGAATACATCGGGAAATTGCGAGGTCGTCTGAAAAAAATCGGGCGTATCGGGGAGCTTATAGGACGGGTTCATCATCAATCTGCCTGAGTTTGGGATAAAATAGCGGATGCGTGGCGAAAAGAGGATGTCTTATATAGTGGATTAACTCTAAATCAGGACAAGGCGACGAAGCCGCAGACAGTACAGATAGTACGTTCAGCACCTTAGAGAATCGTTCTCTTTGAGCTAAGGCGAGGCAACGCCGTACTGGTTTAAAGTTAATCCACTATATCGACTGTTGTTTTCACGATTCTACCGCCCCGTATAGGAACACTACAACCGCACAACAAGGAATATTTAATGAAACAAAAAGTCAAAGTCTGGGATTTGCCAACGCGCCTGTTTCACTGGCTCTTGGTCTTGTCGGTCGGATTTATGTGGTACAGCGCGCAGGCTGGCGGCGGGATGCTGGTTTGGCACTTGCGCTGCGGACTGCTGGTTGCAGGGCTGATTGTCTTCCGTCTGTGTTGGGGCTTGTGGGGCAGCGATACGGCACGGTTTTCTCAATTCGTACGCGGTCCGTCGTCCATCCGCCGCTACCTGCAAGGCAGCCTGACGGAAAATGAGCAGCCCGGACACAACCCTTTGGGCGCGCTGATGGTCATCGCGCTGATTGCGGCGGTTTTGCTGCAAGTAACGACGGGCTTGTTTGCCGCCGATGAAAACACGTTTACCGACAGCGGCTATCTGAACCATTTGGTCAGCTCGGACACGGGCAGTCTGATGCGCAAAATCCATGTTAATTTCTTCAACCTACTGGCGGCATTGGCAGGCTTACACATCGTTACGGTCTTGGCGTATAAGTTTTTGAAGAAAAAAGATTTGATCCGCCCGATGATCAGCGGCTACAAGTCTATCGAGGGGCAAACCGTTGCCTTGAAATTTGCTTCCGCCGCCAAACTGATTGCCGCCTTAGTAGTCACGGCTGCGGCGGTGGCTGCGATTTTAATGTTGAAATAAGAATTTGAACAAATATAGTGGATTAACTTTAAACCAGGACGGCGTTACCTCGCCTAACTTTAAACCAGTACGGCGTTGCCTCGCCTTGCCGTACTATCTGTACTGTCTGCGGCTTCGTCGTCTTGTCCTGACTTAAATTTAATCCACTATAAAAAAAGGTCGTCTGAAACGGCAATTCCGTTTTCAGACGACCTTTCCTTTATGTCCTATCTTACAAATGCGGGTTCATCAGGTTTTCGGGCGACAGGATGCGGTCGAGTTCCGCTTCGCTCAACAGACCGCGTTCGAGAACGACTTCGCGCACGCCTTTGCCGGTTTGGGCGCAGATTTTGCCGACCAAATCGCCGTTGCCGTGTCCGATATACGGGTTCAGGTAAGTGACCAAGCCGATGGAGTTGAACACATAGCGTTCGCAGATTTCGCGGTTGACGGTAATGCCTTTGACGCATTTTTCGGCGAGGTTTACCGCAGCGTTGCCCAAGAGGGAGATGGTTTCAAACATACATTGCGCGATGACCGGCTCCATCACGTTTAATTGCAACTGCCCCGCTTCGGCGGCGAAGGTGATGGTGGTGTCGTTGCCGATGACTTTGAAGCAGACTTGGTTGACCACTTCGGGAATCACGGGATTGACTTTGGCGGGCATAATCGATGAGCCTGCCTGCATTTCCGGCAGGTTAATCTCTTTCAAACCGGCGCGCGGGCCGGACGACAAGAGGCGCAAGTCGTTACAGATTTTCGATAATTTCACCGCCGTGCGTTTCAATGCGCCGTGTACCATCACATACGCGCCGCAGTCGGAAGTCGCTTCAATCAGGTTTTCGGTCAGTTTGCAATCCAAGCCGCTGACTTCGGACAATTTTTTCACCGCCAAAGCCGCGTAGCCTTTCGGCGTGTTCACGCCCGTGCCGATGGCGGTTGCGCCCAAGTTGACTTCCAACAGCAGGGCGCGCGTGCGGTTCAGATTCAAAATCTCTTCTTCCAGCAACACTTGGAAAGACTGAAATTCCTGCCCCGCCGTCATCGGTACGGCATCTTGAAGCTGGGTGCGCCCCATTTTCAAAACATCTTTAAATTCATCGGCTTTGGCGGCAAACGCGTCTTTCAGCAACGCCAGTTTTTCCAGCAGTTCGCCGACACTGTAATACACCGCCAGCCTGAAGCCGGTCGGATACGCGTCGTTGGTGGACTGGCTGGCGTTCACATGGTCCATCGGATTGACGATGTCGTAGCGGCCTTTCTCGTAGCCCAACACTTCCAAAGCAAGGTTGGCGATGACTTCGTTGGTGTTCATGTTGACCGAAGTCCCTGCGCCGCCCTGATACACGTCGGACGGGAATTGGTCGAGGCAGCGGCCTTTAAGCAACACTTCATCGCAAGCCTTTTCGATGGCGGCGGCGATTTCGGGCTTCACCGCGCCCAGCTCACCGTTTGCCTGCGCAGTCGCTTTTTTCACCATCACCATGCTGCGGACAAACTGCGGCACGTCGGAAATTTTTTGATTGGAAATTTTAAAGTTTTCCACCGCGCGCAAAGTATGGATGCCCCAATACGCCTCGGCGGGGATTTCGCGGTCGCCCAGCAAATCGTGTTCGATACGGACAGTCATTTCTCTTACCTTCTCATTCGTTGGTTTATCAAGTAATGTGCATATGCAGGCGGAACATTAGACCGTTTTGCATGGGTTGTCTAGCTGCAAATGCGCCGTTGTTATCAAAGCAGGAAAAACACTCCCACCCGAAAGGTAAAAGGTCGTCTGAAACCTTTTTCAGACGACCTTTTTACATGCTTACATACCGATAAGTCCCCGTATCTGCGGCCAGTAAAACAAACAGGCGATGGCGCAGACGGCGACGCTGATGCCTGCGGCGTTGATGCTGCTGATTTTCTCTTTAAACGCCATTGCGCCGACCAGCGTTCCCAAGACGATGACGCCGATGTTCATCCCTGCGAAGACCAGCGTCGGGTTTTCTTTCATCATTTGGTGGGCGGTGATGTAGGTAACGATGTTGGCAAAGTTCAAACCGCCCAAAACGATGCCACCGATAATGCCTTCTTTCGTCCATTTGGTCGATTGGGAGAAAAGGTAGCCGAACATCAAAATACCGGCAAGGCTGAAGGCGACCAAGAGGTTGCCGGAAAACGCCGTACCGCTTTTGGCAAGCTGTTTGAAGAGGATGTCGATGATGCCGTAGCCCGCCCAAACGCCCGCGAGCAGCGTGATTTGCGTACCCAATCCGCCCGATTTCTTGCCGCCGTCGGCTTTCCACAACAGGCAGAACAAAGCCACAAACGCCAAAACGATGCCTATCAGCCTGCCTTCGGTCAACGCTTCGCCAAAAATGACGAACGCGGAAATAATCGGCAATATCAAAGACAAACGCTGCGCCGCATCGGACTTGACGATACCCGCCGCATCGACCGCCTTGCCCATAATCACAAACACCGAAGGCAGCAGCACGCCCAGCGCGCCAAACAGCCACCAAGTCGGCAAAAAGGCTTTCGGGTTGCTCAAATCGGGTTTCAATACCCAAGCCGTCAGCGCTACTGCGACGATGTAGTTTACCGCCACCGCCTGCGCGACGTCGATTTTGTTCTTACGCGCCAATTTGAGCAATACCGACACAGACACGCTGCACAGTATGCTTGCCAATAAATAAATCATGTTTTTCCTTTGATTGAATGTGTCGGATGCGTGGACAAATTTTCAGACGACCTTCTTGGTGTCCTGTTTTGATATTTATAGTGAATTAACTTTAAACCAGTACGGCGT
>NZ_KV821532.1:6829-16623 GCF_001815675.1 Neisseria sp. HMSC065D04 | reverse complement strand
TTGTCCTGATTTAAATTTAATCCACTATAGTTTCCCGCAAACGACCCATACAAAAATTTCAGACGACCCCGGGATGCGAAGGTCGTCTGAAAACAAGGCGGGCGGTTGCGCTTAGAACCAAGTATCCAAAGACATACGCTTGTTGTCCGTCAGTCTGACGAAACCTGCCGCCAAACGGTAAGCAAACCAAACCGATACCAAAAACAGCAACACGGAGCCGATGCCGATAAACGCGGTGATTTTACTCAAAACAAACCCCGCCAGACCGCCCCAGAAGGTTTTAATCAGATAGTCTGCGTGGTTATTATAAACCGAGTCGCCCATATCGCCACGTTTTACATACGCCAAAACAATGCCGGCTACAGGCATCACGAAGGTCGCAAATGCCAAGGCAAACAAGGCATACATCGCCATCACATAAGTCCGGTCGCCGTCTTGGCGCGGCGCTTCCGCCGTATGTTCGCTACCGGTCTGCTGGCTGGCGGTCTGCCCGCTTCTACCGCTGAATTCACGGAGCGACTCGTCGTACCATGCCCGACGTTCGGGATCGACCAGCGTATCGTAAGCCTGACGGATTTCCTTAAAACGCTCTTCCGCTTCGGGATTGCCGGGATTACGATCGGGATGGTATTTCATTGCCGAATCGCGATAGGCTTTTCTGATTTCTGCAATGTCCGCATCCGCCGAAATGCCGAGAATTTCATAAAAATTACGGTTTTCCATATTAGGGTGTGCCTCTTTGGTTTGTGTTTGCCAAAGCCCGATACCGTGAAATCACGCCAACAGGCTGTTTGACAGAATGAAAACAGATATAAAATCAGGCATTGTGTTCTTTTTATAAAACCTTCAAATTTGCCCGAATCTGCGTTTCCCGACTTAAAAACCGTTTTGCATCCCTTTAGACGGCGACCTGTACATCCTGCGGATTCAAAGTCCGCAAAGCCTGCGGACTGATACCGATGATGAATCCGCGCTTGCCGCCGTTGATATAAACTTTCTCCAAATCCCAAATACTTTTTTCAACATACACAGGCAACCGGGTTTTCATACCGAAAGGCGTCGTCCCGCCCACCAGATAGCCCGTCCATTTGTTTGCCTGTTTCGGATCGGCAGGCTCGATGTGTTTCATGCCCAAATCGCGTGCCAGATTTCGGGTGGAAATCTGCTTGTCGCCGTGCATTACGACAACCAGCCCTTTCTTCGCTTCGTTTTGCAACACGATGGTTTTGACCACCTGATGCTCGTCCACGCCGAACAACTGTGCAAACTGCCCTGTCCCGCCGTGTTCCTCATAAACATAAATATAAGGCTCAAAATCAATTTGATGTGTACGCAAGAAACGGACGGCAGGAGTAACCGGATAATCGGTATTTTTGCTCATGATGCAGTTCCAATAATATTCAGACGACCTAAAATTAATATGACAATGACGCGTAAAAATAGTTTCCGCATCTTTTCAAAAACAACAAAACCGCCCGCCTGCTGTGGCAGACAATCAAGCTGAATGTTACCATAAGCCCCTGCCCAATATCCGCCATCCTGTTCCGACAAAATCGGAAAACCGAAATCCGACAACAGGACAGAATGCCCCGTGCGCCCAACCTCAAGGAATATCAAATGAATATCCGATACCTCGGTACCACCGAACGCTACTCCGAAGCCGTCTGCGCCGGAGGATTCGTCTTCCTCTCAGGCATGGTTCCCGAAAATCCCGAAGCCGATGCCAAAGCCCAGACCGAAAATGTCCTGGCGCAAATCGACCGCTGGCTTGAAGAATGCGGCACCGACAAAGCACACATCCTCGAAGCCACCATCTTCCTGACCGATATGAACGACTACGCCGCCATGAACGAAGCCTGGGATGCCTGGACAGCCCCCGGCCGCGCCCCAGCACGCGCCTGCATCGAAGCCAAACTCGCCAAACCGGAATGGGCGGTCGAAATCAAAGTATCCGCCGTGTGCAAGTAATTGGATTGGACAAGGGTCGTCTGAAAACCACAGTCGATTTTTCAGACGACCTCTGTAACAAATAAAATCTGCAACACCGATACGCTCAAAAATTAGAAAACATTTAATTTTATTAGAAACAAATAGTTATTTAAAATTTTTCAAGTAAGCCCGCCTGCACGTCAAAATAAAATCGAAATAAACTATACTTTTTCTTAATTTATGAGATAATAGCTAAACAAATTCTTAGCTAAATTCATCAACATCAAACGAGACCAACACTATGTCAGACGAAAAAAGCAAAGCCCTAGCCGCCGCCCTTGCCCAAATTGAAAAAAACTTCGGCAAAGGTTCCATCATGAAAATGGACGGCAGCCAGCAAGAAGAAAACCTTGACGTCATCTCCACCGGCTCGCTCGGTGTGGACCTGGCACTCGGCGTCGGCGGTCTGCCGCGCGGCCGCGTCGTAGAAATCTTCGGCCCCGAATCCTCCGGTAAAACCACGCTCTGTCTCGAAGCCATCGCCCAATGCCAAAAAAACGGCGGTATCTGCGCCTTCATTGACGCCGAACACGCCTTCGACCCTGTTTACGCCCGCAAACTCGGCGTTAAAGTAGAGGAACTCTACCTCTCCCAACCCGATACCGGCGAGCAGGCTCTGGAAATCTGCGACACGCTGGTGCGCTCCGGCGGCGTGGACATGGTCGTCGTCGACTCCGTAGCCGCCCTCGTCCCCAAAGCCGAAATCGAAGGCGAAATGGGCGACAGCCACGTCGGCCTGCAAGCCCGCCTGATGAGCCAAGCCCTGCGCAAACTGACCGGCCACATCAAACGCACCAACACACTGGTCGTCTTCATCAACCAAATCCGTATGAAAATCGGTGTGATGTTCGGCAGCCCCGAAACCACCACCGGCGGTAACGCCCTCAAATTCTACGCCTCCGTCCGCCTCGACATCCGCCGCACCGGACAAATCAAAAAAGGCGACGACGTCATCGGCAACGAAACCAAAGTCAAAGTCATCAAAAACAAAGTAGCCCCCCCGTTCCGCCAAGCCGAATTCGATATCCTGTACGGCGAAGGCGTAAGCTGGGAAGGCGAACTGATCGACCTCGGCGTCAAATACGACATCGTTGAAAAATCAGGCGCATGGTACAGCTACAACGGCGCCAAAATCGGACAAGGCAAAGACAACGTCCGTGTCTGGCTGAAAGAAAATCCCGAAATCGCCAACGAAATCGACGCCAAAATCCGCGCCGCCGTGGGCATCAACATCGATATCACCGAAGGCAAACTGGACGACACCGACGGCGAACGTCCCGAGGAATAAACCCCTCTTGAGTCTTGGTTAAAATGAAAAGAGGTCGTCTGAAATATTTCAGACGACCTCTTCATGATTCCGTATCAGGCAAATCAAGCTTTCAGCAATTCTTGCAGCTCACCTGCTTCATACATTTCCATCAAAATATCGGAACCGCCGACAAACTCTCCGTTTACGTAGAGTTGCGGGATGGTCGGCCAATCGCTGTATTCTTTGATACCTTGGCGGACGGCATCGTTTTCCAAAACATTCACGGTAACGTAATCAGTGCAGCCTGCGGCGCTGAGGATTTGTACGGCGCGTGAAGAGAAGCCGCATTGCGGGAACTGCTTCGTACCCTTCATAAACAAAACAACGCGGTGGGTGGTAACAACTTCTTTGATTTGGTCGTGGATAGATGTCATGGTTTAATCCTTATTTACATGAATCGGTTAATCGGAATTTGCGCCATTATACGCAAATTGACGTGTTTGGGTACGCCTGTTTGCATGGATATTTGAACAAATTAATATCGGTTTACCCAAAATCCCTCAATCGCAAACCTGCCGATCATCCTCAGCCCATCCTATTCAATACGCAGCCGCCCCAACCGACAAAACCTGAAAATTGTCAACAATCCAAGCCATCTTATTTTAAAGCGGTGCTATAATTTCCCGAACCAGATTTTTCAGACGACCCCTACAAGGACCCTGACTTATGAATAATTCAGTCATCACCGTCATCGGCAAAGACCGCGTCGGCATCGTGTACGACGTTTCCAGAATTTTGGCGGAAAACCGAATCAACATCCTCAATATCAGCCAGCAGCTGATGGACGATTTCTTCACCATGATTATCTTGGTGGATACCTCGAAATGCCCCAAATCGCGGCAGGAAATGCTGGATTTGTTTGCGGAAGAGAGCAAAAAACTCGCGCTCGACATCCGTATGCAAAATGAAGAAATCTTCCAAGCCATGCACCGCATTTGAGTCGGAGGAATGTGATGAGTATCCAATCCGGCGAAATTTTAGAAACCGTCAAAATGGTTGCCGACCAGCATTTCGACGTCCGCACCATTACCATAGGCATTGATTTGCACGACTGTATCAGCACCGACATCGATGTGTTGAACCAAAACATTTACAACAAAATCACCACCGTCGGCAAAGATTTGGTCGCTACGGCGAAACACCTTTCCGCCAAATACGGCGTGCCGATTGTGAATCAGCGCATTTCCGTCACGCCGATTGCCCAAATCGCGGCGGCAACCAAAGCCGATTCTTACGTCAGCGTGGCACAGACTTTGGACAAGGCAGCCAAAGCCATCGGCGTGTCTTTTATCGGCGGCTTTTCTGCGTTGGTGCAAAAAGGCATGTCGCCTTCAGACGAGGTGTTAATCCGCTCCATTCCTGAAGCAATGAAGACCACCGACATCGTGTGCAGCTCCATTAATATCGGTAGCACGCGCGCAGGCATCAATATGGATGCGGTCAGATTGGCGGGCGAAACCATCAAGCGCACGGCTGAAATCACGCCCGAAGGTTTCGGCTGCGCCAAAATCGTCGTGTTCTGCAACGCGGTGGAAGACAATCCGTTTATGGCGGGCGCGTTTCACGGTTCGGGCGAAGCGGACGCCGTTATCAACGTCGGCGTATCGGGGCCGGGCGTGGTCAAAGCCGCGCTGGAAAATTCGGACGCGGTCAGCCTGACCGAAGTCGCCGAAGTCGTGAAGAAAACCGCCTTCAAAATCACCCGCGTGGGTGAACTCATCGGCCGCGAAGCCTCGAAAATACTGGGCATCCCATTCGGCATTCTCGATTTGTCGCTGGCACCGACCCCCGCCGTCGGCGACTCGGTGGCACGCATCCTTGAAGAAATGGGCTTGAGCGTTTGCGGTACGCACGGCACGACGGCTGCCTTGGCATTGCTGAACGATGCCGTGAAAAAAGGCGGCATGATGGCTTCCAGCGCGGTCGGCGGGTTGAGCGGCGCGTTTATCCCCGTTTCCGAAGACGAAGGCATGATTGCCGCTGCCGAAGCAGGTGTGCTGACGCTGGACAAACTTGAAGCAATGACCGCCGTCTGCTCGGTCGGGCTGGACATGATTGCCGTTCCCGGCGATACGCCCGCGCACACGATTTCCGGCATCATCGCCGACGAAGCCGCCATCGGTATGATCAACAGCAAAACCACCGCCGTGCGCATCATTCCGGTAACGGGCAAAACCGTCGGCGACAGCGTCGAGTTCGGCGGCCTGCTGGGCTACGCGCCCGTGATGCCGGTTAAAGAAGGTTCGTGCGAAGTGTTCGTCAACCGCGGCGGCAGGATTCCCGCGCCGGTGCAGTCGATGAAGAACTGATTGCCTGACCATGAAAAAGGTCGTCTGAAAACTTGCAATGCTTGTTTTCAGACGACCTTTGTTTATTTGAGACTGTATTTTCAGACGACCTACAAACCCAATTCCCTGAGGAAGCGCACGTCGTCCGCCCAGCCTGATTTGACCTTGACCCAAACCTTTAAAAACACTTTGGTATCAAACAGTTTTTCCATATCGAGACGGGCTTCGGTGGAGATTTTTTTCAGTTTTTCCCCACCTTTGCCGATTAAGATGGCTTTTTGGCTGTCTTTATCGACCAATACGGCGATGTAGATTCGGTAGAGTCCGTTTTCCTCTTCTTCGAATTGTTCGATTTCCACATTCATGGCGTAGGGCAGCTCTTCGCCGAGGTAGCGGAACAGTTTTTCGCGCACGATTTCGGTGGCGAGGAAACGGCTGGAACGGTCGGTCACCATTTCTTCCGGATACATCGGCACGCTTTGGGGCAGGTAAGGTCTGAGGCGCGCGAGCAGGTTGGCGATGCCCAATCCGTGTTTGGCGCTGACGGTTTCATGCCCTGCAAATTTGAATTCTGCGCTGATTTGGTCGATAAATTCCTGCAAACCAGTATTGCCCGCTTTGTTTTTGTCGATTTTGTTGATAACGAGGATGACGGGCGTGTTTGTCGGCAGTTGTTCCATCACGATGCGGTCGGCATCGGTAAAGCGCATGGCTTCGACAACGAAAACGACGGCATCGACGCCGCTCAACGCTTCGGTGACGTTTTGATTGAGGCGGTCGTTCAGGGCGTTGCGGTGTTTGGTTTGGAAACCGGGTGTATCGACGAAAACGAATTGGGCGGTGTCGTCGGTATAAATACCGGTAACGCGGTTGCGCGTGGTTTGGGCTTTTTTGCTGGTGATGCTGATTTTTTGCCCGATGAGGTGGTTCATCAGCGTGGATTTGCCGACGTTGGGGCGGCCGACGATGGCAACGAAGCCGCAGCGGTAGTCGGCGGGGTGGTTGGATTCGTTTTGCAGGAAGGTTTCGATGTCCATGATGGCTTTCTGTTTGACGTTTCAGACGACTTTTTTGTATCCATAGGTCGTCTGAAAAATAAATCGGCTATTTTTTTGCTTTTTTCAAAGGGTGGTGTTGCTCGAGCCATTGCAGCGCTTCTTTGGCGGCTTGCTGCTCGGCAACCTTGCGGCTGCTGCCTTGTGCTTTGCAGATAAAACCGAGTTCGCCCAAGTCGCATGAAATCAGGAACATACTGTCATTGGCATGACCAATTTGTTCCTCGATGCGGTATTTGGGCAAGGCAAGGCGGCGGGCTTGGAGAGCTTCTTGCAGGGCGGTTTTGTTGTCTTTGCCCTGCGTTTTGAAATCGGCGCGTTTGACGCGTTCGGCAAACAAGTGCCGCACCACTTTCTCCGCTTCAGCGAAATCCGCGTCAAAGCTGACGGCGGCAAACATCGCTTCCATAGCATCGGCAAGGATGGAGGGTCGTCTGAATCCGCCGCTTTTCAACTCGCCCGCGCCCAAATAAAGCCCGTCGCCGACATTCATTTCCAAAGCGATTTCCGCCAACACGCCTTCATTGACCAAGCTCGCACGCAAACGCGACAACTCGCCTTCAGTCAGCTTGGGGAACGCATCAAACAACATTTTGGCGACGGTGTAGTTCAAAATCGAATCGCCGACGAACTCGAAACGCTCGTTGTTTTTCGCATGGTAGCTGCGGTGGGTCAGCGCCTGCTGCAAAAGCGCGGTATCTTTGAAACGGTAACCCAGTTTATTCTGAATGGCGGCATGCGCCTGCTGTTTTAACACATCTGTTTTCATGAGGACGTTTGTCTTTCTTCTTGCTTCGGCGTATCGGGCGGGAGGCGGCGAAAATTCAGCCTCCCAAACCAACCCGAATGCGTTTCGGCACTTCATGCAAATACGGAAACACTTTAGGGCTGCAACAGCCGTCTGAAACACAGCTCAGCCCGTTTCAGACGACCAGCATTGTACCATCAAACCATAAGCGGCAAAAATATAGTGGATTAACTTTAAACCAGGACGGCGTTACCTCGCCTAACTTTAAACCAGTACGGCGTTGCCTCGCCTTGCCGTACTATCTTTACTGTCTTTGCGGCTTTCGCCTTGTCCTGATTTAAAGTTAATCCACTATAAAGATACACGGTGCAGAGGCTGCCCTAATCATGATAAAATCCGCACAATTTTTACGGCATGCACACACCGCAATGAATAAATTTGCCCAAGCCCTCTCAGCCGCACTCGACCGCTGCATCGTGACCAATACGGTAGCCAAACAAGGCGAACCCGTCGGCTTCCTCTACCGCGAAGCCCCCGTTTTCGAAAACGACAGCGGCTGGCGCTTCTTCAGCGGCGACGAAACCGACGAATACACCGACGATCCCGACAATTTCAGCGTCGTCAGCCTTTCCGAAATCACCCAGTCCAATCCCGCCATCGCCGCGATGATAACCCAACCCGAAGGCAGCGCATGGGAAATCGGCGAAGACGGCGAGTTTCAAGCCGTTGCCGACTGGCAGCCGCAGGAATAAATCCCCAATATCGTTTTCAGAAAAGCCAAACGTCGTCTGAAAACCCGTTTACCGCTCAAAATACAAGGAAACACCATGAACATCATCGCCCCGAACCTCGATGGCGCACACCTGCGCATCGGCATCGTACAAGCCCGCTTTACCAACGAAATCGGCAGCGAAATGCTCAAAGTCTGCTGCCGCACCCTGCAAGAATTGGGCGTAGCCGACAACAACATCACCGTCGCCACCGTACCCGGCGCGCTCGAAGTGCCGCTCGTCCTGCAAAACATGGCAGCCTCCGAGCAATACGACGCGCTGATTGCCATCGGCGTCGTCATCCGCGGCGAAACCTACCACTTCGAACTCGTTTCCAACGAATCCGGTTCAGGCGTAACCCGTGTCGGACTCGACTACAACATCCCCATCGCCAACGCCATCCTGACCACCGAAAACGACGAACAAGCCGTCGCGCGCATTGAAGAAAAAGCCGCCGACGCCGCCAAAGTCGCCGTCGAGTGCGCCAACCTCGTCAACTATCTGATTGAAGAGCAGTTTGACGACGAAGAAGAATAAGCCCGAACGCGAAACCCATAGCTTTGCCGCATTCCGGTTTCGCACCATCTGCCGGACAAACCGTTTTCAGACGACCCGTCATCCGACAGAGGTCGTCTGAAACATTCATTACCGCACCCACCGTGCCGCCAACGAAGGAATCCCCATGAAAACCCCACGCCGCCGCGCCCGCGAGTTAGCCGTACAAGCCCTCTACCAAGCCGGCATCAACAACACCGCCGCCCCCGAAATCGCTAAAAACATCCAAGACCAGCCCGACTTCGCCAAAGCGGACGAAGAGCTGTTCAACAAACTCTTCTTCGGTACGCACACCCACGCCGTCGAATACATCCAGCAAATCCGCCCCCTGCTCGACCGCGACGAAAAAGACCTCAGCTCCATCGAACGCGCCGTCCTGCTGATGGCATGCCACGAATTGAGCGCGATGCCCGAAACCCCCTACCCCGTCATCATCAACGAAGCCATCGAAGTGACCAAAACCTTCGGCGGCACCGACGGACACAAATTCGTCAACGGCATCCTCGACAAACTCGCCGCCCAACTGCGCCCGAACGACCCGAAACGCGGCAACGCATAATTTAATATGAAAAACACCCTCCAACTTCTAACCGCCGCCGCTCTGATGTTGTCGACACAGGCATTTGCCAAAACCCCGCCTCCCGGCGTTTACATGACCATGGATTCGCAGTTTGTCGGTATCCTGGCAAATGGCAGCTATTGCATGGCTGTGCAAAACGAGGTCAAAAACGGCCGTTGGCAAAAAACGCCAAACAGCCTAAAACTGGATGATAACAAAACGGTCATCTCCGACAACGGCAGCGGCGGCTACGTCCTCAACGGCGAACCGGTCATGCTCATGAACGGCGGCAACACTGCCGGCATGTGTGCCACCCTCAAGGAACACGCCGACAGAAAACGGCGTACCCAACCGTAAACCGGAAGCAACTCCTTCACCGCTTTCGCTCCCCCATGCAAAAAGGTCGTCTGAAAACCCAAATTCGGTTTTCAGACAACCTTTCTCTTTTGTCAGGATATTGTGTAAAGAATCTGTCAAAAAATAAGCGGTAATATAGTGGATTAAATTTAAATCAGGACAAG
>NZ_KV821532.1:0-6729 GCF_001815675.1 Neisseria sp. HMSC065D04 | reverse complement strand
GCCGTACTGGTTTAAAGTTAATCCACTATATCGTAATGAATGACGATTGCTTGAGTTAAATCTAGCCCGCACGTTATCGGATTGTGTTAACCTTACGCTAGGCTTGATGATAGTTAACATTCTAGGGTTTTGGTTCCCTTGTTTATTAATTATCTCAAGCCAGGGTTCCCGCACCATCATCGCTTCATTTTTTTCTTCCATAAATGCTTCGGGATGCAGTTTGTCCCCCCGCAACAATAAGAACCCGAACATTCTCACTCTTGTATTTTAAGGATTAAACAATGAAATCGCTCAAAACGTTCCTTATTTGGGGCATTGTGGTTTTGGTCGGCGTAGCGTCCTTTACCACTTTGGCCATCAGTCGGGGCGAGCAGGTCAGCGCGGTATGGATGGTCACCGCCGCCGTATCGGTGTACTGCATCGCTTACCGTTTTTACAGTCTCTACATCGCCAAATATGTGATGCAGCTTGATCCGAACCGCCTCACGCCCGCCGAGCGGCACAATGACGGTTTGGACTATGTGCCGACACACAAAGGCGTATTGTTCGGACACCACTTTGCCGCGATTGCGGGCGCAGGTCCGTTGGTCGGTCCCGTGCTGGCTGCGCAAATGGGTTATCTGCCGGGTACGCTGTGGATTATCTTCGGCGTAGTGTTTGCCGGCGCGGTACAAGACATGATGGTCTTGTTCGTCTCCATGCGCCGCGACGGTAAGTCTTTGGGCGATATCGTAAAACAAGAACTCGGCACTGTTCCGGGCGTGATTGCCTCCATCGGTATTTTGATGATTATGGTCATCATCATGGCGGTGTTGGCGCTGATTGTGGTGAAAGCACTGGTTCACAGCCCTTGGGGTACGTTCACGATTGCTGCCACCATGCCGATTGCGCTGTTTATGGGTATTTACACCCGCTATATCCGTCCGGGCAAAATCGGCGAGATTTCCATCGTCGGCTTTATCCTGCTGATGCTGGCGGTCATTTACGGCGACAATGTGGCACACAGCTCCATCGGTCCTTGGTTTGACCTTGACGGCATCCAGCTCACTTGGGCGATTATGATTTACGGCTTCGTAGCATCGGTATTGCCGGTATGGCTGCTGCTGACTCCGCGCGACTATCTCTCTACCTTCCTGAAAATCGGTACGATTGTCGCCCTCGCCATCGGCATCCTCATCGTCAGCCCTGCGCTGCAAATGCCTGCCGTAACCCACTTTATCGACGGTTCCGGCCCGGTATTCTCAGGCGCATTGTTCCCGTTCCTCTTCATTACCATCGCCTGTGGTGCGGTTTCAGGCTTCCACGCGCTGATTTCTTCCGGTACCACGCCGAAAATGCTGGAAAACGAAACCCACGTCCGCATGATCGGTTATGGCGGTATGATTATGGAAAGCTTCGTGGCGATTATGGCCTTGGCTGCCGCGTCATCGCTTGATCCCGGCGTGTACTTCGCCATGAACAGCCCCGCCGCCCTGATTGGTACAGATGCCAATACCGCCGCCGAAGTGATTACCACCAAGCTGCAATTCCCCGTTGATGCCGCAACCTTGTTGCACACCGCTAAGGAAGTGGGCGAAAACACCATCCTGTCCCGTGCGGGCGGTGCGCCAACCCTCGCAGTCGGTATGGCACACATCATGAGCCGCCTGATTCCGGGCGAAGCCATGATGGCATTCTGGTATCACTTTGCCCTGTTGTTTGAAGCCTTGTTCATTCTGACCGCCGTCGATGCCGGCACGCGCGTCGCACGTTTCATGATTCAAGACTTGGGCAGTATCTTCTACAAACCTTTCGGCAACACCGACTCCATCCCTGCCAACCTGATTGCGACCTTCTTCGCCGTGGCATTGTGGGGCTACTTCCTCTACACCGGCGTGACCGACCCGCTGGGCGGCATCAACTCGCTCTGGCCTTTGTTCGGCATCGCCAACCAAATGCTGGCAGGCGTAGCCTTGATTATGTGTGCCGTTGTGCTGATTAAGATGAAACGCGACCGTTATGTCTGGGTAGCACTCGTTCCCGCCGTCGGCGTACTGTTTGTAACCTGCTACGCCGGTCTGCAAAAACTGTTCCACAGCGACCCGCGCGTCAGCTTCCTCGCCCATGCCGGCAAATACAGCGACGCATTGGCTAAAAACGAAGTCCTCGCGCCTGCTAAAGACATCGGCGAAATGTCGCAGATTATCTTCAACGACAAAATCAATGCCGGCTTGACCGCATTGTTCCTCTCCGTCGTCGTCATCGTTGCCATCTACGGCGTACGTACCGCCATGAAAGCACGCAAAGTCGGCTGGCCGACCGCCAAAGAAATCCCGGCGGTGTACCGCGACGGCAAACAACCGGAGGCACAAAGTGAAGCGTAAACTCGCCGCTTG
The DNA here is from genome assembly GCF_001815675.1 of Neisseria sp. HMSC065D04. Lineage (NCBI taxonomy): Bacteria > Pseudomonadati > Pseudomonadota > Betaproteobacteria > Neisseriales > Neisseriaceae > Neisseria > Neisseria sp. HMSC065D04. The sequence goes on along the minus strand of NZ_KV821532.1, from coordinate 4,354 downwards.
GTGGAAAACCGCCAAACTTACCGCCAACCTCATGGCAGGCGTGCCCGATTATGAAAACTACGTTGCCCAACAGCGCAAACATAATCCCAACGCCCCCGTCATGACCGAGCTGCAATTTCAAGACTACTGCCGCAAACGCCGTTGCGGTGCAAACGGCGGAAGATGTTGTTAATCGCTTGAACGGTTGAAAAAAGGTCGTCTGAAAGTTTTCAGACGACCTTTTTATATTACAATATTGGCATTTTTAAAATCGGCATAGACAAATACCGTCAGTTGATCCAATTTCCGCCAAGGCGCAACCCGGCAGTGTCGCAGTTTGAGTCCAACTGGAAAACTGTCCTATCTTGCGCAAAGCCGATTCGAATCTACCCGATTCCAATCCATCCATTACATTTTTACCACCTGCTTAAGGACAAGACATGAAAAAAAGCATCATTGCGACATTAGTCGGCATCGCCGCATTGGGAGGAGCAACCGTTGGCGGCGGCATTTATGCTGACAACAAATTGAAACAGGAATACTATTTCCAAAACAATCCCGATGCCGACAAACGCCTGAAAATCACTTTGGATAAATTCGACATGGGCCTCACTTCGGGTAAAGCTTCATGGAGGGGCGACATCACGCCCGACTTGTGCCATCAGGACACAAAATTCTCAATACGCGGCGAGGACATCATCACCCGCGGTCTGAACGGCTACACCATCCAAACCAAACTCTATCTGATTGGAGATGACAATAAAGAAATATTCCGGTTGGACGGCAATACCGTGCTTTCTTGGGGTGGCGAATTAGAGGGCAAACTGACCGCACCGGCAGGCTCATTAAACATCGATTCCGACGAAGTCAAATGGGAAACGGCGACTTTGGCTGTCAAAGGCCACAAATCCGACCATCAGTACCATCTCGATAATTTCAATTTCGAATGGCCCGGCATGACTGCCTCACACCCTGACAAACCTGAAAGCCCGGGATACCAATTTAGCTTGAAAAACGTTAAATATCAGGCCGATATGGAAAAAGGTGACACCACTGCATTGCGCAACGGCACATCCCTCTTCACCGTAGACTCTGCCGCATTCAAAATGGGCAACCAAACCTTTGATTTCGCTGTCGACAAAATCAAAGCAGGAAGCAAACAGTCTGCAAAAGACAACAAATACGCTATGGAAGGACAAAGCGAAGTCGAAAACTTCCGCATCAACAACATCAAATTCGACCGCATCCATTACAACTTCAACCTCCGCGATATCAATGGCGAAGGTATCGACCGCATCAATAAATTCTTCGATCGTCAAGGTAAAGAGTGCGTCGATATGAACAGTCCCGACACACAAAAAGAACTGATGGAAGCCGTAAAAACCTTTTTAAAAACCGGCATCAAATTCGACTCAAAAGGCAATCAAATCTACTTGAACAACAGCGCGGTCAAAGCCGACGCAGACGCCTCCATTCCGCCTATCGAATATAAAAACGACGAGCAGCTTCAACAAGACCTCCTCAGTAAGCTGAAATACAACGTCAACGCGGAGGTCGATAAAAACTTCATCAGAGAAGTGCTCAAACTGGCTTCTCAATACGATCCCAATATCAAAGAAAGCGATTTGGACAATGTCGTCAAAGAAATGGCAACCGCACTCAATGCCGAAGTCACCGAAGACAAGCTGATTATCAAACGCAGCCAATAATCCGCCGGCAAACCTGTTGGAAAATATAGTGGATTAACTCTAAATCAGGACAAGGCGACGAAGCCGCAGACAGTATAGTACGGAACCGATTCACTTGGTACTTCAGCACCTTAGAGAATCGTTCTCTTTGAGCTAAGGCGAGGCAACGCCGTACTGGTTTAAAGTTAATCCACTATACCGACAGGTTTCGCATTTACCCATAGCAAAAGGTCGTCTGAAAATTTCAGACGACCTTTTTGGTTTCACGGAGATAGGCATCGCAAACCCGCCATCCCCTAACAATTCACGCAGTCATTAACGCTGATTGCAAGAAGTGTCTACTTTGTTGCCATAAGGATCAACGAAGCTGAAGAAGGCTTGGCTGCCTTTTTGATGCCATTCTGCACCTTTACCGAACAGACCGCGGTTGGAAACATAACGCTCGCCGGAACCGGAAACCGCAGAAGACAAGACAGCGCGTTTGTCATCCAGGCTCAACTCGACGCGGTTGGTGTCCAGATTGCGTACAGTCACAGACAAACCGTTTTCACACTCAAAAGATTGGGGCGAACGGCGGTCGCTAGACTGACCACGATCATCATAGTTGCGATCTCCATGGTCATGACGGTGCTCGTGGCGAGGAGCATCATTATCATCATAATCAGGGGCAGCACAAGCACCCAAGGACAAAACAGCCGCTACGGCCAATACAGCTTTAAGTTTCATATTAATACTCCTGAAAAATGTGGAACTGCATAACAGTCGTTCCATGTTATAAACATCCTTATAGTCTAGCAAGGGAGCTTACCCTAATTTACCTGCACGCCCCCGAATGTAGCTTTTTCCAAAGCTCCGTAGTTTTTTCGCAAACATTAAAACTTACCTCAACCATTGCTTCACACTTACCCGCCCGTCCGAGGTCGTCTGAAAACAAAAAAACCGCCCGCGAAAATCATCGCGAGCGGCAATCCATTGAGAGCATTACAAAATATGAAAACATTACCGCTGACGGGCTTTGAAGCGGGGATTGCTTTTACAGATGACGTAAACTTTACCTTTGCGTCGAACGATTTGACAATCGCGATGGCGCTTTTTCGCCGTTTTCAATGAAGACAAAACCTGCATTATTTATCCTTTCTAAAAGACGAAATCATAGATTGGAACCTTTGGTTGAACTTGCTGGCGCGGCCTTCGGTATTCACATTGCGCTGTTTGCCCGTATAGACGGGATGCGAGGCAGAAGACGTATCCAAAGAAAATAAGGGATATTCTTTACCATCGTTCCAAACCATCGTTTTGCCGTGTGTATCCGCACAAGAACGGATCAGCCAGCCTTCATTGGCACCACTGTCGTAAAAAAGCACAGTACGGTAATTTTCAGGGTGGATATTCGCTTTCATCATTCCTCCGATAAATGTTATGGTATAACATTATACATCATAAACTTTAAAACACAACCCTGAAAAAAGGTCGTCTGAAAACGCAGACCATATTCAGACGACCTTCACATTGCTACAATACGGACTTCCACTCCAATCCAAAGGCACATCATGCCGCTTTTCCACGTCGAACCCTCCCTGTCTTACACCCAGCAAAACCGTGTAGGCGTCCTCCTCCTCAATCTCGGCACGCCCGATGCTCCGACCGCCGCCGCCGTCAAACCATATCTTCGAGAATTTCTATCGGACCAACGCGTCGTCGAACTGCCCAAACTAATTTGGCAGCCGATTTTACATGGTTTGGTCCTGACACTGCGTCCCAAGAAAAGCGCACATGCTTACGCCAAAATCTGGTTTGAACAAGGCTCTCCGCTTGCCGTCTATACCCAACGCCAAGCAGACGCCCTCGCCAAAGCCATACCCGACACCATCGTCCGATATGCTATGACCTATGGCAACCCGGGCATCGAAACCGTCCTTGCCGAAATGAAAGCCCAAGGCATAGGCAAATTGCTGATTGTCCCTTTATATCCGCAATACGCTGCCTCCAGCACAGGTGCGGCATTAGACAAAGTGTTCCAACAACTGCTGAAGCAGCGCAACCAAATGAGCCTGCGTACCGTTTCGCGTTTTTACGACGACGCAGCCTATATCGATGCCATGAAACAACACATTGAAGCATATTGGAAAGAACACGGACGCGGCGAGAAACTCATGTTGAGCTTTCACGGCATTCCACAGAAAAATTACGACGACGGCGACCCTTATCCCGACGAATGCCGACATACCGCGAAACTTCTTGCCCAAGCACTCAACCTAAACGAGCAAGAATACATCGTTTCCTTCCAAAGCCAATTTGGCAAAGCAAAATGGGTAACGCCCAGCACACAAGCCCTGTTTGAACAACTGCCCAAACAAGGCGTCAGCAAATTAGATGTATTCTGTCCGGGCTTTATGGCGGATTGTCTGGAAACCATGGAAGAGATTGCCATCATGGGGCGCGAGCAATTTCACGCAGCCGGAGGCAAAGAATACCGCTATATCCCCTGCTTGAACGACCACCCGGCATGGATTCAGGCTTTGACCGAACTGGTCAAAAACAACCTGCAAGGCTGGCAATAAACGGATGCCTCATCCGACAAGGGATATTGGTTATTACTTATAGACTTTAAACCCAAACAAAGCTGCGACAGCATCCTCATTTAAAACCTATCTGAGACCTTTGCAAAAAAGCCCTTCCTCCGACAA
>NZ_KV821531.1:0-7254 GCF_001815675.1 Neisseria sp. HMSC065D04 | reverse complement strand
TGTCGGGGGAAGGGCTTTTTTGCAAAGGTCTCAGCAAGCGACAGGAGCAGTCGGGTGTTGCGGTGGTTCATGGCGTGTTCCTTTTTGTAGTGGATATTATTATGAGTAAGCACCGTTTCCGTTGATTGCCGTGATGAATGGCGGGCGAAAATGGGGAATGGCATTCCGCTTTGTTTGCGTCCGTTTGATATGTCCGGCTTTTTTGTCCGCGAAGTATAAACAGCGGGCGTGGTTTTCCCTTTGCGGTAAATCAATATTGGATTTTCAATAGAAATAAGCAATATATGTGATAGCTTCTGCATTTTCATGCGGTTTTCATGTTGGATAGGCCTCTATCGCTTGCACTGCCAAGCCGATTGGTTTAAATTAAACGACAATCTACCGTTGGAAGACACACAATGAAAATTACCGTCATCGGCGCAGGTTCTTGGGGTACAGCCCTTGCCCTGCACTTTGCCAGCCACGGCAACGAAGTCGCCCTTTGGACACGCAATCCCGAACAAGTCCGTACATTGCAGGCAGAACGTGAAAACAAACGCGGCCTGCCCGGTTTCCCTTTCCCTGAATCCTTAACCGTTTATGCCGATTTGGGTGATGCGCTCAAAGACAGCGGGCTCATTCTTGTCGTAACTTCTGTCGCAGGTTTGAGAAGCAGCGCGGAACTCCTCAAACAGCACAATGCCGACCATATTCCCGTCCTTGCTGCCTGCAAAGGCTTTGAACAAGACACAGGGCTGTTGACCTTCCAAGTATTGAAAGAAGTATTGCCTGAGAACAAAAAAATCGGCGTGCTGTCAGGTCCGAGCTTTGCCCAAGAACTCGCCAAACAACTGCCTTGTGCTGTGGTTGTCGCCTCAGAAAATCAGGAGTGGATTGAGGAATTGGTGCCGCAACTCAACACCAACGTAATGCGTCTTTACGGCAGCACGGACGTTATCGGCGTGGCTGTCGGCGGTGCCGTCAAAAACGTTATGGCAATCGCCACCGGACTTTCCGACGGTCTCGAATACGGACTCAATGCGCGTGCGGCGCTGGTGACGCGCGGTCTCGCCGAAATTACCCGTCTTGCCATGGCCATGGGTGCGCAGCCCAAAACCATGATGGGGCTTGCCGGCATCGGCGACCTTATCCTGACCTGTACCGGCGCGCTTTCGCGCAACCGCCGTGTCGGTTTGGGTTTGGCAGAAGGAAAAGAACTGCATCAAGTGTTGGTGGAAATCGGCCATGTTTCCGAGGGCGTCAGCACCATCGAAGAAGTGTTTAACACCGCTGTGAAATACCAAATCGATATGCCCATTACCCAAACCCTGCTGCAACTCATCCGCAAGGAAATGACCCCGCAGCAAGTGGCAGAAAGACTCATGGAGCGCAGCGCGCGCTTTGAGTAAGACCGAACGGCAAAGGTCGTCTGAAAACATCAAGCCAAAAAGTTTCAGACGACCTCAACATTCGGCAGCGATTGACATCCCTGCATCATCATCCTAATATCCTGACCGCCTGCCACCATGCGGCAATACGGAAGCCTATACATGAATCAATCACTCGACACCTTGGAAGTCAGCGTTTACCAGCTGGCCCAAAAATTTGAAACCCTTGTTGGTGAAAACCGCCGCCTTAACGAAGAAATCGACCGCCTCAAGCTCGAGCATGAACAACAAAAGCGCGAACATGAAGCCGCCGTTGACGAATTGAGCGAAGCGCTGCTCGTGCAAGTCGGCAAACTCAAAGAAGACCTACAAGGCAAAATCGACAACCTTACCGCCGAAAAAGAACAATACCGCAGCGCATTAGAGCAGACTGCAGAAAAAATCCGCCGGCTCATTTCCCGCCTGCCTCAAGAAACGCAATCATAAGGACACGCCATGAGTATCGAACAAGTCAGCCTCGACATCATGAATGTCAATTTCACCATCAACACCCCGAGCGAAGAAAAAGATACTCTGCTCCAAGCCGTTGATATGCTCAACAAAAAAAGTGCCGCCATCAAAGAGAGCGGACGCATTGTCGGCAGCGATAAAATCGCCATTATGACCGCGCTCAACGTTGTCCACGACCTCCTTAAAATCACACTCAAAGACGATTTGGCAATAGGTGAATTTGAGCGTAAAATAACCGACATGAACAACGCTTGCCAAAAAGCTTTGGCGCGGTTGGAACAAAACTGATTTTTCTTTTTCCCTGCGGTGTCCGCGAAGGCATATATTCCTTTGAACCAATAAGTTCGCTTAAGGTTGCCGGGAGTTGCAGTGGGCGCGAGCGTCTATCCTTAGATGCACCCGAAACTGCCCGAGGTGACCGCCTTGTCAACAAGGTTCAAGCGGATTCAGCCAAAACGGCTCTCGCGGGGATTCCCATATCAAGCCATGCCCGATTGCGGCATGGCTTTCATTTATCATCGGTTTCGACGTCGTCTGAAAAACCAAACGTAAAATCAAAAAACACATCCCGATATTTTGGAATATCAGCAATGTTTTCCAACCTAAAAACAACATTTCCCAATGCATAAAAACGCCATCATAGAAAAAACACTTTCAGACGACCCCAATCCGATTGACAAAAGCCAATCCCATCTTTAAAATTCACAACTTTCTATATCTATCTGGATTTCCACTATGAAAACCTTTTCAGCGAAACCCCACGAGGTGAAGCGCGAATGGTTCGTTATCGACGCCCAAGACAAAGTTCTGGGTCGCGTTGCAGCCGAAGTCGCACACCGTCTGCGTGGCAAGCACAAACCTGAATACACCCCCCACGTTGACACCGGCGACTACATCATCGTCATCAACGCGGACAAACTGCGTGTAACCGGTGCCAAATTCGAAGACAAAAAATACTTCCGTCACTCCGGCTTCCCCGGCGGTATCTACGAGCGTACTTTCCGCGAAATGCAAGAGCAATTCCCGGGCCGCGCTTTGGAACAAGCCGTAAAAGGCATGTTACCTAAAGGTCCATTGGGTTACGCCATGATCAAAAAACTGAAAGTGTACGCTGGTGCAGAACACGCCCATGCTGCACAACAACCCAAAGTTTTGGAATTGAAATAAGGACACGACATGAACGGTAAATACTACTACGGCACAGGCCGCCGCAAAAGTTCAGTGGCTCGTGTATTCCTGACTAAAGGTACCGGCCAAATCATCGTAAACGGTCGTCCCGTTGACGAATTCTTCGCCCGCGAAACCAGCCGCATGGTTGTTCGCCAACCTTTGGTCCTGACTGAAAACGCTGAAGCGTTTGACATCAAAGTCAACGTTATCGGCGGTGGCGAAACCGGTCAATCCGGCGCTATCCGCCACGGCATTACCCGCGCCCTGATCGACTTCGACGCTACATTGAAACCTGCCTTGTCTCAAGCCGGTTTCGTGACTCGCGATGCCCGTGAAGTTGAACGTAAAAAACCAGGTCTGCGCAAAGCACGCCGCGCAAAACAATTCTCCAAACGTTAATTCGTTTTTGGAATCTCAAAAAGCCCTGCAATGCAGGGCTTTTTTTATTTGTTGCAGCTATCGGATTGCCTATGCATTTTTGAGACTGGTTGAGAGAGGGCGGACGGCTGAGAGATAGTAAGTTGAGACGGCAGGATTCGCGTTAAGTTTTTCTATTTCTTCAAATATCGAAAATGTGAAATTTCTTTTCGCATTCCACATTGATACAATGAAGTTTTTTGCGGGGTCGTCTGAATATGACGGATTTCTCAAAGGGGCTTGTGGCGGCGGTAGCTTCCAATTTATTGTTTTCCATGCTGTTTCTGTACGGAACTTGGATGCGTCCGATGACCGGGACGGAAGTTTTCGCTTGGCGTATGGTTGCAATGTTGGCGGCTGTATGCGTATTGATGGGCATGAGCGATGGCTGGAAGGCGGCAGGGCAGTTTGTTCGTGAAACGGGCAGGGATTGGAAACGTTGGTTTTTGATTATGTTGCCCACGCCTGTTTTCGCAAGTCAGCTTTGGCTGTTTGTATGGTCGCCGGTCAATGGTGAAGGCGTGAATGTGGCAATGGGCTATTTCCTGTTCCCATTGGCGATGCTGGCGTGCGGCAGGATTTGGTTTAAGGAAACGCTTAACCGTCTGCAAATAGTAGCGGTCGTATCGGCATGTTTGGGCGTGGTATGGGAGTTGGTACAATCCGGCGCATTTTCATGGGCGACGGTATGGGTATTCGGAACATATCCCATCTATTATTTGGTGCGCCGCAGACTGGGCGTGCCGGCATTGATAGGGCTGACGTTTGATTTGCTCGTGATTGCGCCTTGTGCCTTGTTTTATATTCTGACGCAAACCGATACCATTAATTTGATTGCGTCCACTCCCAAGCTTATCGGCTTTATCGTTCTGCTGGGTATCAATAGCGCGGTCGCCATGCATTTGAATTTAAAAGCAAGCCAATTATTACCCATTGCCGTATTCGGTATGTTGAGCTATTTGGAGCCGGTCTTGCTGTTTATCATTTCGATTGCGTGGCTGGGCGAACCTTTGGAGAGTAGGGCATTAATCAGCTATGGATTTATTTGGTTGGGTTTGAGTCTGATGATGGTAAACGGATGGCTGGCAATGAAGAGAAGGGTCGTCTGAAACCGCTGTTTTATATAGTGGATTAACTTTAAACCAGGACGGCGTTACCTCGCCTTAGCTCAAAGAGAACGATTCTCTAAGGTGCTGAAGCACCAAGTGAATCGGTTCCGTACTATCTGTACTGTATCTGCGGCTTTCGCCTTGTCCTGATTTAAAGTTAATCCACTATAAATTTCAGACGACCTTGCTCCGTCAAAATCGCATTTCTCGCTTTCAGTCCTAAAGTTTCAATTTCTAAATCAATGTCGTCAGCAGGCTGCCTCGGCTTGTCAAACTTTTGCCCGATATACAGCATTCGATATCGAAAGGTCGTCTGAAACATCTTTTCAGACGACCTTTGCCGTTTCCATTAAAATACCGTATTCCCATTTTTCAGACGGCCTTTTCCCATGTTTCCCGACCAATCCGCCCCCAATCTGCTGCAAGGCTTAAACCCCGAACAACTTTCCGCCGTAACCTGGCCGCCGCAATCCGCCCTTGTGCTGGCGGGCGCGGGCAGCGGCAAAACGCGCGTGCTGACCACGCGCATCGCATGGCTTTTGCAAACCGGTCAGGCAAGCGTACACAGCATTATGGCGGTAACGTTTACCAACAAAGCCGCCAAAGAGATGCAAACCCGACTCGGCGCGATGATTCCCATCAACGTCCGCGCCATGTGGCTCGGCACGTTCCACGGTCTCTGCCACCGCTTTTTGCGCCTGCACCACCGCGACGCCGGCCTGCCGTCTTCCTTTCAAATCCTCGACAGCGGCGACCAGCTTTCCCTCATCAAACGCCTGCTCAAAAGCCTCAACATCGCCGAAGAAATCATCGCGCCGCGTTCGCTGCAAGGCTTTATCAACGCGCAAAAAGAATCCGGTTTGCGCGCTTCTGTGTTGAGCGCGCCCGATCCGCACACAAGCCGCATGATCGAATGCTACGCCGAATACGACAAAATCTGCCAACGCGAAGGCGTGGTCGATTTTGCCGAACTCATGCTACGCAGTTACGAAATGCTGCAAAGCAACGAAATCCTGCGCCAACATTACCAAAACCGCTTCAACCACATTCTCGTTGACGAGTTCCAAGACACCAACAAGCTGCAATACGCCTGGCTCAAACTCATGGCGGGCGGCAACGCGGCGGTATTTGCTGTCGGCGACGACGACCAAAGCATCTACCGTTTCCGCGGCGCGAACGTCGGCAACATGACCGCGCTGATGGAAGAATTCCACATCGACGCGCCCGTCAAACTCGAACAAAACTACCGCTCCGTCGGCAACATCCTCGCTGCCGCCAATGCCGTTATCGAAAACAACGACGAACGCCTCGGCAAAAACCTGCGCACCGACGCCGAAGCAGGCGACAAAATCCGCTACTACTCCGCCTTTACCGACCTCGAAGAAGCCCAATTCATCGTTGACGAAACCAAAGCCATCGAACACGAAGGCTGGGATTTGGACGAAATCGCCGTCCTCTACCGCAGCAACGCCCAATCCCGCGTCATTGAACAAAGCCTATTCCGCAGCGGCATTCCCTACAAAATCTACGGCGGGCTGCGCTTTTACGAACGCCAAGAAATCAAACACGCGCTCGCCTACCTGCGCCTCGCCGTCAATCCCGACGACGACAACGCCCTCTTGCGCGTCATCAACTTCCCGCCGCGCGGCATCGGCGCGCGCACCGTCGAAAACCTTCAGACGGCATCAAACGAACAAGGCATCACCCTCTGGCAGGCAGCCTGCAACGCCGGCGCAAAAGCCGCCAAAGTCGCCGCCTTCGTCCGCCTCATCGAAGCCCTGCGCAACCAAGTCGGACAAATGCCCTTGCCCGAAATCATCGTCGGCATCCTCAAAGACAGCGGACTGACCGAACACTACCGAACCCAAAAAGGCGACAACCAAGACCGCCTCGACAACCTCGACGAACTCGTCAACGCCGCCATCGAGTTCAAACCCGAAGACAGCAACTTCGAAATCCTGCCCGACAACATTTCAGACGACCCCGCCTTCCCCATCCTCGCCTTCCTAAGCAACGCCGCCCTCGAATCCGGCGAAAACCAAGCAGGCGCGGGCGAAAAAGCCGTCCAACTCATGACCGTCCACGCCGCCAAAGGCTTGGAATTCAACGCCGTCTTCCTCACCGGCATGGAAGAAGGCCGCTTCCCCAGCGAAATGAGCCTTGCCGAACGCGGCGGCCTCGAAGAAGAACGCCGCCTCATGTACGTCGCCATCACCCGCGCCCGCAAACGCCTCTACATCACCATGGCGCAACAACGCATGTTGCACGGACAAACCCAATTCGGCATCGTCTCCCGCTTCGTCGAAGAAATCCCCCCCGAAGTGCTGCACCACCTGTCCGTCAAAAAGACCGCCTACGACAGCTACGGCAGCCCGCGCCAAACCGCCGCCCCCAAAGACAAAATCATCGACGACTACAAACAGCCCCAAACCTACGCAGGCTTCCGCATCGGACAAAACGTCCGCCACGCCAAATTCGGCACCGGCGTCATCATCGATGCCGTAGACAAAGGCGAATCCGCCCGACTGACCATCAACTTCGGCAAACAGGGCGTGAAAGAGCTGGATACTAAGTTTGCGAAATTGGAAGAGATGTAAAAGGGAGATGGCAGAGGTCGTCTGAAACCCGTAGCGTGGGCTTTGCCCACGAATCAAACCCAAAATTTCAGACGACCTCTTTTA
>NZ_KV821530.1:1876-15113 GCF_001815675.1 Neisseria sp. HMSC065D04 | reverse complement strand
CTTTTGTCGGATACAAGTATCCGACCTACGGCTGACTAGCCATCAGCCGTCATTCCCGCCTGCCCACAAACAGGGGCAACGATGCGGGTATGATGATACGGATATTTTCTCTTTCAATTCATCATAGAATAATGATTCTCAACCATTATTTTTTCATTAGAACTCATATCACTATCTTTGTATTCTCATGTAAAATAACGCCTTTTTACAAATCGAAAAACCTAAAAGGATATGGAAATAATGTTTCGCTTCACGCCTCTCGCGCTGGCTTTGTTTGCCGTCGGCACCCAAGCCTATGCCGTCGACGATACCGCTGCTCAGGCGGTGCAGATAAAAGAATTAGATACGGTTCAAGTCCGAGGTCGCCGTTTGGTGATGGAGACGGGTTACAAGGCAGAGCGGTCGGACATCACCGGCGTGAACACCTCCATCCTAGATACACCTTACAGTATTGATACGGTAACGAACCAACAGCTTGAGGACAAGCAGCCACATATGTTGGAAGATGCACTGGTAGGCATCAGCGGCCTGCATCAGGGCAACAACATGGCGGGGACGCTGGATGCGGTTGTGAAGCGTGGCTACGGTGGCAACCGCGACCATTCTGTAATGCGCAACGGTGTGGAATCGACCCAATCACGCAGTTTCACGGCAACCGCCGAGCGCGTGGAAGTGTTAAAAGGGCCGGCATCTGTACTATACGGTGTGCAAGACCCCGGCGGCGTCATCAATATTGTTGCTAAAAAACCGCTTTATAAAGCGGAAAACAGCATCAGCGCGACAGTCGGCAACCACAATATGCGCCAAGTCGGTCTGGACACGACCGGTCCCATAGGCAACAGCGGCTTTGCTTACCGCTTCATCGCCGACTATCTAGGTAAAGAGCATTGGCGCGAACACGGTTCGGAACACAGCAAGTTCCGCCAAAACGTCCTTGCCCCATCGATTTCTTGGCAGAACGACCGCACCAAGTTTTTAGCTGCATACGAATACCAAAACTATTCCGTCCCCTTTGACCGGGGTACCTACCTGGATCTGAGCCCCAAAAACAAAGATTCCGTCAGCTACGGCAAGCCTATCGACATTCCGGTGCGCCGCCGCTTAGACGAGCCGTTCAATATCTCCAAGGGAGACGCACACAACCTGCAAATCAGCGGCGAACACAAACTCAACAATAATTGGACCGTCAAAGGCGTGTACGGTTACAGCCGCAACCTCTACAACGACTGGCAGGCGCGCATCATGTCTTACAACGCCGCTACCCGCCAAGTTGTCCGCCGCGTGGACGGTACGCGCCCCGCCAAACACGAAGGGCAAAACCTGCAATTCTCGCTCAACGGCCTGGTTGACCAAAACGAAAACATTACCCACAAACTGCGCTTCGCCGTCCAAGCCCAAGACAACACTTTGTCCTTCGGCGATATGTACCGAAGCAAAAATATCCCGGGCTTCTCCATCGACAACCCGCAATACGTCGGCGACAGCCTGATCGCTTCCTCCGGCACCAAGCCCAACGCCAAAGACAGCGGCCAATACGAGCGCATGAAAACCGCCGCGATTTTGGTGCAGGACAACGCTTATATCGGCGACAAATGGATATTGTCCGCCGGTCTGCGCGGACAATACTACCGCAGCATTTCCGGCAAAGGCTACGGGGTAAACCGTTTCCGCAACTACAGCGAAGGCTTCAAACTGCTGCCGCAAATCGGTGCTGTCTATCTGTTGCGCCCCGACTGGTCGATTTATGCCAATTATGCCCAATCTCTCAACCCCAATGCGGCCCGAGGTACCGATTTCAAAGGCAAAGAGCTGCCGCCCGAAACTTCGCGTTCGTATGAAGTCGGCACCAAATACAATGGCAAGTTGCTCAGTGCCAACCTCGCCCTGTTCCACATTACCAAACGCAACATCATCGGCACTGTGGACGACGAAACCCGCGTAACCGGCAAAAACCGCGCTTACGGTGCCGAAATCGATGTCAACGGCAAAATCACCGACAAGCTCGGCATTTCTGCCAACTACACCTATACCGACACCAAAATCCTCGAAAACGCCTCCAATCCCGCCGTTGTTGGACAGGCTTTTGACAGTGTGCCCGAACACGAAGCCGGCCTGACCTTGACCTACGATTTCGGCAAAGCCCTGGGCGGCAACTGGCGTGTCGGTGCAGGAGCGCGCTATATCGGCTCATGGGGTGTGGGCGACACACGCGGCAACTGGTTCACCCTGCCGTCCGCTACGGTCTATAACGTCTTCGCGACCTACGACACCAAAGTCGGCAAACTGCCCCTGACCGTCCGCCTCACCGGTAAAAACCTCGGCAACAAAGTGCATTACATCTCCAGCACCGGCTCAAACAGCACTATGCCCTTCCTCTCCATCGGCGAACCGCGCACTGTTACCCTCGGCGCGAAGCTGAGTTTCTAAACAGCCGTACAAAGCAATACCCAAACGATGGCAATGAAAAGGTCGTCTGAAAACCCGAAAATCCGGTTTCAGACGACCTTTCGACCATCGGCTTTTACCTGTCCGTCCTGACCCGCACAAACGTGGCAAATTTTGGTGTGCCTTTTTGTGTGAAGCCGCGGTAGCGGTATGTGATGACCGCGCCGATTTTGGGTGGGTTGTCGCGGTCTTTGTCTTTGAAGCCGCTGCCGATGCGGAATTCGCCGTGTTGGTTTTTGCAGCCGACCGCGCCCAGCCGTCCGGCGTTGCGCCCTTTGCCTTCATAATGCCGCGTTACCGTGCATTCGTCGTCGTATTGGCTTTTCAGCTTCAATAATTGGCTGCTCCTGCCGCCGCTGTAACGCGATTCGGGTTGGCGCAGCATCACGCCTTCGCCGCCCTGCGCTTCGATTTGTTTCAAAAAATCCATCGCGTGCTGCCGGTCGCGGACTTTGGTTTGCGGGATGATGGTGATGGGCGCGTTCGGATGCGTTTTCAGCCATTGCGTTGCGACGGCGAGGCGTTGGTAGAGATTGCCCTGAGCTTTGGGTACGTCGAAAACGTGCAGGCGGATGCCGCGCCAATCGCCGGAAGACGAGCGCACGGCGGCGGAAATCTGTTCAAACTGTCCGCGTCCGCTATACAGCTCTCCATCGAGCGGATAGGGCGGGAACTGCGCGGTAAAGCCTTTGGGCGGCGTAAACGCGTAGCCCTGCCTGCTGACCAATTGCCGCCCGTCCCAATACGCGCGCACGCCGTCGAGCTTCTCGCTCATCGCCCAGCCTGCAATGTCTTGGTCTTTGTATTCCTGCGCCAGCATCAAATCCGCGCCGAGCGCCGTTTGGATGAAAAAAGCGGCAAAAATCGGTATCATGCCCTGCATTGAAGTTCTCATAAATGTTCCAATAATGTGAGTGATTATTTCAAATATAATAATGATACCGCATAAACAGAACGAAGGTCGTCTGAAAACATCGTTTCAACGAAGTTCAAGCCCCCGTCCAACCACTACCCAAGGAATCCCGCCTCATGGCACTTCAAGCCGAAATCATTGCCGTTACCCCCTTCCGCCAAAACTGCACCCTCTTGTGGGATGACGAAACCCGCGAAGCCGTCCTGACCGATGTCGGCGGCGACGTTCCCTACCTGCTGCAAGAGCTGGACGCGAAAAACCTCACCCTGACCGCCATTTGGCTGACCCACGGACACCTCGACCATGCCGGCGGCGTGGTGGAATTGCGGGAACACCGCCCCGTCCCCGTCATCGGCCCTCATGCAGACGACGGTTTCCTGCTGCAAGCCCTGCCCGAAACGACCGCCCAATACGGCTTTCCCGTTTCCCCCGCATTCGAGCCGACCCGCTGGCTGACCGAAGGCGAAACGCTCAAGGTCGGCAGCCACGCCTTCCAAGTCCTGCACATCCCCGGCCACACGCCCGGCCACGTCGTTTTCTACTGCGCCGAAGCAGGGCTGCTTATTGCAGGCGACGTATTGTTTTACGAAACCATAGGCAGAACCGACTTCCCGCGCGGCAACCACGCCGACCTCATCCATAATATCCGCACCAAACTGTTCGTCCTGCCCGAAGATACCCGCGTCATCGCGGGACACGGCAGAATGACCGACATCGGGCATGAAAAACGGCACAATCCGTTTTTTTAAATCCTGAAAGCGAAAGGTCGTCTGAAACACGGATAAGCGTTTCAGACGACCTTTTTATAGAGAATGAGTAAAATGCAATTTAGAACACTTTAAAGGAAATTCGTCATATGAAAACCGCGCATGAAACATTAGCTGAGTTCATTCAACAAATGAAAGATTATGAATTGTATTGGGGGGAGCTTACTCAAAAAAGTTTGGATGAAGGTACTTTTTTTGAAGTTGATGAAGATGAAAACAGTAAAAAACAATCTGATGAAATCAAAAAAATACATCACCAATTTTTATCTAAAAAAGCTTTATCTTTAAGGCAAGCTAGACAAGAAGCGCCTTCTTTTCAAATGCCACCAGAATATGACGAAACTATTACGTCTGAACGGAAAATCAGTGATAAAAAATATGAAATAGATGTGTTGGATTATAGAGGGAAAAAGAAAACCTATACGCTGGTTTTGGAAGACGGAGAGTGGAAAATCGATCAAATGGGTTTTATGTATTGCGATAAATGGAAGAAGTCCCGCCAATTGTTTTGAAGAAACGATAACTTGTCATCGGTTAGCTTAAGAATCAATACCTTGATAAAGTTGGTTGAAGGGCTGATTCCCGGAAAATTTGTTTTCTTAAAAAGGTCGTCTGAAAAGTCCAAAATCTTTTTATAGGGAATGAGTAAAATGCAATTTAGAACACTTCAAAGGAAATTCGTAATATGAAAACCGCGCATGAAACATTAGCTGAATTCATTCAACTAATGAAAGATTTTGAACTGTATTGGGGAGAAATTCTTCAAAATTATATAGATGAGGATAATTTTGAGGAGTTCTATTCAGAAGAAAATAAAGTTAAGCTTTCAGAGGGAATTAAAAGCATACAACATAAATTTTTATCAAAAAGGGCGCTGTCATTGAAACAGTCTCGACTGGAGGCTTTAACTTTTCGAATGCCACCAGAATATAACGAAACTATTACGTCTGAACGGAAAATCAGTGATAAAAAATATGAAATAGATGTGTTGGATTATAGAGGGAAAAAGAAAACCTATACGCTGGTTTTGGAAGACGGAGAGTGGAAAATCGATCAAATGGGTTTTATGTATTGCGATAAATGGAAGAAGTCCCGCCAATTGTTTTGAAGAAACGATAACTTGTTGTCAGTAAATGGAGGTCGTCTGAAAAGCCCGAAATCTTTTTCAGACGACCTTTGACGACTTTGACCGCGCTCAAACCTGCTACGCTCCGACCATGCTGCCCGATATGAAATAATTTATTTAAAAATAAAAGGATAGCCTTTTATTTTGCCCGAGGTCGTCTGAAAGTCTGCGCTTTGCAAACCTGTGGTTTAGGATTAGTATAACTATACCAATTTATCCCAAATCCATTTCAAATCATTCACTTCGGAGAGATTCCATGAGCTACACGGCCCCTGTAAACGAATTGCGTTTCGGCATCCGCGTGCACGGCAGGTTGGACGAAATCCTGCAACTGCCCCATGCGGAAGGTTTGGACGCGGAAACGGTGGATGCGGTACTGGACGAAGCGGCGCGGTTTGCGTCGGAGCAATGGGCGGACACCAACCGCACCGGCGACCTCTACGGCGCGGGTTTTTCAGACGACCTGATCACCACCCATCCGGATTTGGCGCGTGCCTACTATGATTTCTGCGAAGCGGGCTGGGCGGGTTTGCGCGCGCCGGCGGAGTTTGGCGGACAGGGGCTGCCGGCGGTTGTGTCGGCGGCGTGTGAAGAGATGTGGTGCGCCGCCAACCTCGCCCTGTCGCTGATGCCGATGCTGACGCTGGGTGCGGTGGACGCGCTGTTCAAACACGGCAGCGAGGAGCAGAAACAGACCTATCTGCCGAAAATGTGCAGCGGCGAATGGGCGGGAACGATGAATTTGAGCGAACCGCAGGCGGGTTCGGATTTGAACCATATCGCCACCCGCGCCGTGCCGAAAGAAAACGGCGCGTATGCCCTGAGCGGTCAGAAAATCTTCATCACTTGGGGCGATCAGGAAATGACGGAAAACATCGTCCATCTGGTGCTCGCGCGCCTGCCCAATGCCGCGCTGGGCGTGCAGGGCGTGTCGATGTTTATCGTGCCGAAATATTTGGTGAACGCAGACGGCAGCTTGGGCGGACGCAACGGCGTGCGCGCCATCGGCATCGAACACAAGCTCGGCATACACGCCAGCCCGACCTGCACGATGGAGTTCGACAACGCCGAAGGCTATCTGGTCGGCAGGGCGGGCAAGGGTTTGGCGTATATGTTTACCATGATGAAAACCGCGCGGCTGAACGTCGGCATCGAAGGACACGCCGTCGCCGAACGCGCCTACCAAAACGCGCTCGCCTATGCCAAAGAACGCGTGCAGGGACGCGACGAGGCGGACGGTTCAGACGACGTAGCGATTATCCGCCATCCCGACGTGCGCCGTATGTTGTTGATACAAAAGGCAACGCTCGCCGCCCAACGCGCCCTCTATCTGCGCGCCGCCGCCCTGACCGATTTTGCCGCCGCTTGCCCCGACAACGTATTGCGCAAAGAGGCGGAGCGCGAACTGGATTTCCTGATTCCCATCGTCAAAGCCTGGCCGACCGACAACGGCGTCGTCCTGACCAACCTCGCCGTCCAGATTTACGGCGGCGCGGGCTACGTCGAAGAAAGCGGCGTGGCGCAATACCTGCGCGACGTGCGGATTACGCCGATTTACGAAGGCACCAACGGCATACAGGCAGCCGATTTGGCAGGGCGCAAAACCACCGGCAAAAACGGCGCGCTGCCCTTGAAGCTGCTCGCCGAAGGCAAAGATCTGGCGGACAAACTCGCCGCCGCCGAACCCGCCTCCGCGCAGCAACTGGCGCAAGCCATTGAAACGGCGGAACAAAGTATCGCCCGCATGGTCGGATACGCCGACCGTCCCGCCCTCGCCGCCGCCGCGTCCAACGCCTACCTGCAACAAATGGGGCTGACGCTCGGCGCCATCGGACTCGCCCGCGCCTACCTTGCCGCCGAATCCGCCCAAACGGAAGACGCCGACGGCTTCGGCAGCGGTTTCTACGCCGCGCAGCAACACAACGCCCGCGTCTATTGCGCCCACGTCCTGCCACAGGTTTACGCCTGCGCCGCGCAGATTGAAAACGCGCAGGCGTTGTTGAATGTGCCGTTAGAGCTTTATTGACGGATACGGGTTTGAAAAGAGGTCGTCTGAAAACATGCTACAGCGGGTCTAAATAAATTTAGATAATCGCTAGTAACAGGGTTATTGACATCACTCTTTTTTGTATATACAATAGTAAATACTAAAAACAAAGATGAGAGGTATAGATAGAACTAGAGATAGTTCCCAATATATTAAATAGTAGCTTTTAGAAATTTTTCATAAGGCTTTAAAATATGTTAATTATTTCTACAAAAATTGAACTAAAGCTTGCAACAAAGCATGATGTAAATAGAGAAGAAGTTGAACAATGTATCTCTAATTTAGATGAAAATGATCGACTTTTTGAAGATGATAGAGAGGGAAATCAAACTATCCCACCAACCTTTTGGTTTATTTCTGAAACTGATAATGGTCGTAAATTAAAAGTTGTAGTAGTCCCTAAAAATGGGGATTTATATTTAAAAACAGCATATGAGGCAAATAATGCTGAACTGAAATTGTATGCTAGACTAAATAATCAGTTTATGAAAAATGACTACGAGTTAGAAGTGTAAGATTTTTATTTAAATTCTTCTGAATCTAATGCTGAGATTTACTACTCCTTCTAACAATAGTACGGATTATGGATCCCATATATAGGAATTAGCTATGAATAATATTGATGAAATCTATGCCAACGTTGAGAAATGGGAAAATGGCGAATTAGGTAATTCTGAAAAACATGCAAAAGTTTCAACTTTTACTGTTGCAGATTTACAAAAATCCATTGAGCTACAGGCAATTTCATTAAGAATCAATAAGGACTTATTAATTGATTTGAAAGAATTAGCTAAAATGTATGGCATTGGATATCAGCCATTGATAAAACAAATTTTGAGAAGATTTGTTGATGCTGAAAAACGTAGACTGGCAAATGAATATCTTTCTGAATTAAATGCAATGCATGAGGAAAATAAGCCTATTGATAAATCAAAACGTAAGGTGGGTTGATAATTAATTACTAGAATCCATCCAAGCAAGAAATACAAAAAGGTCATCTGAAAACATCTAACGAATGGCGTTAAAACGTTTTCAGACGACCTTTCATTCATTCCGCCAACCCGTTCAGCCTTTCGGATAAAACCGCACCACGTTTTCTCCTTCGGGCAGCGTCAGTTTCTTCACGGCATGGCCGTACACGGTTTCGAGTGTGACGGTCAGACCGCCTTCGGTTTCAAAAATCTTATCCACAAACGCTTCAGCTGCTTGGGCGTCGCTGAATTTCAAGGCGTGCCACAAGCCCAAGGTTTCCATGTCCTGCCGGAACGTCGCCGCCTTGCGGTAGCTCAATTCGAGCTTGGCGGTATCGGTCACGGGGTCGTAGAAACCGTTGTCGGCAAGCATGTCGCCGAGGTCGTGCATATCGATTAAGGTCGGCGTTTCACACGCTATCCCCGAGCTTTTCAGACGACCTGTCAGCTCGGTCAGGCTGTCGCGGCCGAAATGGGTGAAGAATAATAAACCGTCTGTTTTCAAAGCATTTGCCCAATTTTTCAGGACGGGCAGGATTTCGTCCGCGCGGGGCAGGCTGAGGTTCGCCCACAACATATCGGCACAGGCTTCGGGCAGCGGGGCGGTCAGGGCTTGGCAGTGTTGCGGGACGGTTTTGCCGGTAAGTTTTTGCCAAAACCCGCTTTTGCGCGCCGCTGAGGCAGTTTGGAGAAAGTCGGCGCGCGGGTCGTATTCTTCAAATACCGCATTCGGATAACGCGCGGCAAGCAGGCTGCGGCTGATGTCCGCGTCCGCACCGACCAGCAGGATGCGCTTGGGCGCGTTGCGGACGATTTGCAGCCGTTCGTCGGTGTCTTGGGCGAGATGGCGGTGGATTTGCCAGCGTTTGTCTTGGGGGTTCATGTTTCAGACGACCTTTTTCTTCTTTTTTGAAGGGTGGGTTTGCGTGCCGCCATTTAGGGGCGGTATGGATTTCTTTTAATTTCAATTGACTATATTAAAAAACAGTAACCGTTGCACTCGGTTACCTGCTTCCTCTTTTGTCCGGCGGGAGGGGATGGCTCTATTTTATTCCGTACATCCAAAACCACCCCCATCCTAACCTTCCCCCGCCGGACGGGGGAAGGGATAAGGCTGTCGTTGCGGTAGCGTGGCGTCGTTCCCGCCGACGGATTTCACACTCTGAAGCCTCGTCATTCTTTAAGTTTTGGGTTCACGCCTGAACGGAAACAGCGGCACAAGGTTTTCAGACGACCTTCTCGACAAAGCTGCGGTAGCGTTCGGCAAATTCGTCGGCGTGGCTTAAAAACGGGGCGTGTGCCGCTTTTTCCATCAATACCAATTCGCTGTCCGCCAGATGGCGGTTGAGGTATTCGCCCATGCGCGGCGGGGTGATGGCGTCTTTTTGTCCAAACACTAAAAGCGACGGGGTTTGGATGCTTGAAAGCAGGGGGCGGGCATCGGCTTGGTTGACGGCGTCCAGCGCGGCTTGCAGGGCGGGTGGTGCGCCGTGGCGGGAGAGGTCGGGCAGGATATTGCCGATGATTTCGGCGGCGTTTGGTGTGTGCAGCAACTGTAATTGTAGAAACTGTTTGATATGTTTGGCATAATCCTGCCGGAACGCGCCGACCATCTTGCCCAAAGCGGGATTGGACAGCCCTTCGGGGTAGTCCGCGTCGGCGGTCAGGCGGGCGAAACTTGCGGTCAGGCAGAGCGAGCGGACTTTGTCGGGGCGGCGTGCGGCGAGATGGAGCGCGACCAGGCCGCCGAGCGACCAGCCGAGGATGTGGGCGGGCGCGTCGATTTCTTCGGCGAAGGCTTCGGCAATTGCGGCGATGTTGAAGTTTTCGGCAAAAGGCGCGTCGCCGTGTCCGGGCAAATCGAGGGCGCGGATGTCCCAATCGGCAGGCAGTCGAGGGATGAGGTCGTCGAAGACGTGGCGGTTCGCTGCCCAGCCGTGTATCAGATAAACTTTTTTGGCGGAGTGCGGCATGGCTGTTTTCTCTATGGATGTGTTTTCTTGGTGGCGCAATGCGGGATGGTGGCACAAAAGCCGTTGCGTATTATGCCACGCCTTGGTTTCAGCGTGCGAAACCCGGCCGTATGGCGGTTTTTGCGGCGGCTGCGCGGCGGACTTGGAAGAGTTTTTTACGGATGCGGCAAACAGTTGTCCCTTGTGTTTCCACACTATACAGGGCGGGGCGGTGTGCGGAGGCTGTCAGAAGAAGCCGCCGGCATTTGAGCGGATGTGGGCTTCGCTGTATTATGAGCCGCCCGTCAGCAGTATGATACGCGCGTTGAAGCATTTGGCAGACCTCGGCATGAGCCGTCCGCTGGCGGAACTGATGCGCCGCCATGCGCCCGACTGGCTGGAAACGGAGCATTTCGATTTTGTGCTGCCCGTGCCGTTGAGTAAAGAAAGGCGGCTGCACCGCGGCTTCAACCAAAGCGAGGAATTGGCGGATATTCTGTCTGAACATTACGGCTGGACGCTGCTGCCGAGGCAGACGGTTTTCAGACGACATCGCGAGCCGCAAAGTACGCTGAAAAGTGCAGACAGGGTTCGCAATATAAAAAATGCTTTTGAAATCAATGGTCATATCCCGAAAAACTGTAATATTTTGTTAATCGACGATGTGTTCACCACCGGCTCGACGCTGAACGAATTGGCGCGGACGCTGAAAAAATCAGGCGCAGGCAAGATTTTTTGCTGGAGTTTGGCGCGTCCGCCAATGAAAAAATAGCTAAAGTTTTTGACACCTGCGGAACATTTCGGCATTATGCCCCTCTATAAGTGATTGATTTATATGTTTACCATAGTTTTGTACCAACCCGAAATCCCGCCCAATACGGGCAATATCATCCGATTGTGCGCCAACACCGGAGCCGATTTGCATCTGGTCAAGCCGCTCGGTTTTCCGCTGGATTCGGCAAAAATGAAACGCGCAGGTTTGGATTATCACGAGTTTGCAAAACTGACGGTACACGAGAATTTCGAAGATTGTCTCAAAGCCTTGGAAGGCCGCCACATTTTCGCGCTGACCACCAAAGGCAAAACCCGTCCCGACGAAGTTTCCTTTGTTGAGGGCGATGTCTTTTTGTTCGGTCCCGAGACACGCGGCTTGCCCGCCGAAATCCTCGACACCCTGCCCCAAGGGCAAAAGCTGCGCCTGCCCATGAAGCCCGGCAGCCGGAGCATGAATCTTTCCAACACCGTCGCCGTGATTCTGTTTGAAGCATGGCGGCAAAACGGTTACGCAGGCGGTGTATAACATCCGCTGGGGAGTCTCCCTGAGCCGTTTGACAAAAACCAAGACGATACTGTCCAACAACAGCTTGGTTTTTGTCAAACCGCCGATACGTCGTCTGAAACCGCCTGGGAGCCATCCCGCCGCGTTATCAACTCAAGAACGGACTACGTTTTGACTTTATCTAAAACTACCCTTTTCTCCACCCTGACTGCCGTTGCAATCAGCATCCTTTCCATTCATTCCGCCTCAGCCGACTCCATTGTCCGCGCCGAGAAGCTGAGTTCCTCCGCCAACCGCAGCTACAAAGTCGCCGGCAAACGCTACACGCCGATGACCAAAGTATCCAACTTCAGCCAAACCGGCAACGCCTCATGGTACGGCAGCCAGTTCCACGGTCGTAAAACCTCCAGTGGCGAGCGTTACAATATGAACGCCCTGACCGCCGCCCACAAAACCCTCCCCATTCCCAGCTATGCCCGTGTGACCAATACCAAAAACGGTAAAAGCGTCATCGTCCGCGTCAATGACCGCGGTCCTTTCCACGGCAACCGCGTGATCGACGTGTCTAAAGCCGCCGCCCAACAATTAGGTTTCATCAACCAAGGCACGGCACATGTTAAAGTCGAACAAATCGTACCGGGTCAAAGCACCCAAGTTTATGATGGAAAAGACATTTTCGTAGATTTGAAATCCTTCGGTACCGAGCGCGAAGCGCAAGCCTATATGAACCAGGCGGCGAGAAACCTTTCCGCCGGCATGATGAGCCCGAGAGTTTCCCTGGAGAAACGCGACTACGAATACGTCGTCAAAATGGGTCCGTTCACCTCGCAAGAGCGTGCCGCCGAAGCCGAAGCCAAAGCCCGCGGTCTGATTCAGGCAGCTTCGCTGTCCCTCTAAGCCGCATCCGTGTTTTCAGACGACCTGTTGCAAGACAGGTCGTTTTGTATTGAAGCTAGGTATAAAGCTGTCGTATCCTTGCCTCCTTT
The DNA here is from genome assembly GCF_001815675.1 of Neisseria sp. HMSC065D04. NCBI lineage: Bacteria > Pseudomonadati > Pseudomonadota > Betaproteobacteria > Neisseriales > Neisseriaceae > Neisseria > Neisseria sp. HMSC065D04. The sequence continues at coordinate 2,627 of NZ_KV821530.1, read as the reverse complement.
CCCTTATATAGTGGATTAAAATTGCAATGATACGGTGTTGCCAACGCCCTTATGTACTACCCGTACACGGCGGGCGTTGCCGCCTTGTCTCATTTTTATTTTTTTATTTTAATCCACTATAATTCCCCGCTTCTCAACCAAAGGAATCCCCACCATGTCCCTCCCACCTTGCCCGCAATGCCAATCCGAATACACCTACGAAGACGGCAGCCAATACATCTGTCCCGAATGCGCGTTTGAATGGACGGAAAACGATGGCGAAGCCGCCGAAGAAACCATGAGCGTCAAAGATGCCAACGGCGCCGTGTTGCAAGACGGCGACACCGTTGTCCTGATTAAAGACCTCAAAGTCAAAGGCAGCTCCATGGTCATCAAGCAAGGAACCAAGGTAAAAGGCATACGTCTGCAAGAAGGCGACCACAATATCGGTTGCAAAATCGACGGCAGCGCGATGAATTTGAAATCAGAGTTTGTCAAAAAAGCATGATGTTGGTATAATAATCGTTGGTGGGTCGCTAGGCCGACCTGAAAACCGTTTGTAAAGCTACTTGTCTCCGTAAGGGTTGCTTTCAAACGGTTTTCGCCTTTTTCGACAGGGATAGGCGTTGCACCAATTGACGGCAGCGCTATTTCGTCCGCCACATCAAACAAAGGTCGTCTGAAACCTGTTTTCCGGTTTCAGACGACCTTTTTCATGGTTCGGCAAAATGGCTGTGTCGAATATAGTGGATTAAATTTAAATCAGGACAAG
>NZ_KV821530.1:0-1776 GCF_001815675.1 Neisseria sp. HMSC065D04 | reverse complement strand
GCCGTACTGGTTTAAAGTTAATCCACTATAAAAACGCATCCGCAGGCATTTTGCCGTATCGGGATTTTTCGTTATCGGACTGTTGCCCGATTTGGCTTAGTCCAACAACGCGTCCACAAAAGCGCGCGCGTTAAACGGACGCAAATCGTCTATGCCTTCGCCCACGCCGATGTAGCGGACGGGGACGGGGCGGTCGGAAGCAAGCGCGGCGAGGATGCCGCCTTTTGCCGTGCCGTCGAGTTTGGTCACAATCAGCCCCGTCAGCCCCAGCGCATCATCAAAGGCTTTGACTTGGTTGACGGCGTTTTGCCCGATGTTGGCATCGAGGACGACGATGATTTCGTGCGGCGCGTCGGGCATCGCTTTTTGCAGCACGCGTTTCACTTTTTTGATCTCTTCCATCAAATGAAGCTGAGTGGGCAGGCGGCCGGCGGTGTCAGCAAGCACGATGTCGATGCCGCGCGCTTTGGCAGCTTGGACGGCATCGAAGCAGACGGCGGCGGAATCGCCCGTGGTTTGCGAGATGACGGTTACGTTGTTGCGTTCGCCCCATGCCTGAAGCTGCTCGCGGGCTGCGGCGCGGAAGGTGTCGCCGGCGGCAAGCAGCACGGATTTGCCCTGAGCTTGGAAATATTTGGCGAGTTTGCCGATGGAAGTGGTTTTACCCGCGCCGTTGATGCCCGCCAACATGATGACGAACGGCTCTTTCGTGTCGGGCAAGACCAGCGGTTTTTCCAACGGCTTAATCAGGTCGTACAAGGCTTCTTTCAATGCGCCGCGCAACTCGTTGCCGTCTTTCAGCCCCTTGAGGCTGACGCGGTTGCGCACGTCTTTCATCAGGTATTCCGTCGCTTCCATGCCCATGTCGCTGGTAATCAGCACGGTTTCCAGCTCTTCGTACAAATCTTCGTCGATTTGCCCGCCGCCGAACACGCCCGCCAGCGATTTCGCCATTTTGTCGCGCGATTTGGTCAAACCCTGTTTCAAACGCGCCGCCCAGCCGAGTTTGGGTTCGGTTTCGGACGGTTCAGAGGTTTCAGACGACGTGGCGACGGCTGTATTGTCAAAGGCCGGTACGGAATGTTCTTCGGATGTTGCAGGCGCGGCTTCGGCTTGGGTTTCTAAAGTTTCGACAGCTTCTGCGGTTTCAGACGACCCGTCGCTGACCGCTTCATGGACGTATTCGACCGTTTCGGAAACATGTTCAACCACAGTCTCGCAGATTTCTTCGGCGTGCTCTTTTGCACTTTCTACCGCCGTTTCGACTGCCGCCATCAGCTCTTCCGCTTTTTCGCCGATATTTTCCTGAACCGTTTCAAGCGTTTGCGAAACGCCTGCTTCGGCGCGTTCTACGGCTTCGGCGGTGGTTTCCTGAATGCGGGTTTCTTCTTGAGCGGGCGTTTCCTGTTTTTTCTTGCGGCGGAAGAAGCTGAACATTGAATTTTCCTTTTAATTTTAGAAACTTGAAATAGGGCGTATTGTAGCGTATTTTGCGCGGCAAGGTCGTCTGAAAACGTGATAATCGAATAAGGTTTGCTGACGTGTTCCGCGGATGGAAGTACAATACCCGTCTTCTCGGTTTCTGCTATTCGGGGCGCCGCATCGTTCCCAAGTGGAATAAGGTTGTTTTACTCCGTATCGTTCTGATTTTTAAAAGGTAAGCCAAAATGAAAAGAATATTTTTTACCATCCTGTTTTTGTCTACGGCTGCCTATGCCAGCCACACCTACTCATCAGACAAGTTGACTTGCACATACCAAGATTTGACCGCCCCAA